>CAZDMX010000313.1:0-3499 GCA_964506085.1 uncultured Thiothrix sp.
ATTGAGAGGGTTTGAAATTTCTATCTCGCTGTTTAGCCAAACGATCAATCCAGAAGCTCACTATCATGGTGAGTATCACTGAAGCTGCAAACACGTAAACACCGTAATGAACGGTTACTTTAGCCAATGCTCCCAATTTTACAGATACTAATAGCAGAGCCACCACAAACACATCTAACATAGACCATTTGCCCCAGTGTTCTATCCAGCTTAGTAGCTTGTCAAGAAAAGTATTGCCTTGATGTGGGATGTGCAGTATAGCCATTAGTGAAGCAATTTTTATAAAGGGAAGACAAAGGCTGAATAAACCAATAATGATGAATAATATCCATTCCTTTTTCTCAAATAATTGGGTAACAGCTCCAATCAGGCTAATTCTGTTTTCAAAGAAATAGAGCTTCTCCAAGGTCATTAACGGAGCAGTAATACCTATGACGAGGCTAACTAAAGCAACCAGTAGCAATAAGTCAATAATGACTCCCTGTTTTAGGTTGGCGATAAATAATGAGGTGTTTAACATCTGTTTATCTGTTTATCTGTTTATCTGTTTATCTGTTTATCGGTTTTATTCATTAGTTAAAGCCCAGTTTATTTGATCTGTATGCATATAGTTAGATACTATAGTCTGTTCCCTAGTTTACAAGAGATAATGGAGAACTATTGTGCTAAAAACTTACCGCGAACATGTAGCGGAACGCGCTGAAAAAAACATCCCACCTTTGCCTTTAAGTACACAGCAAGTTGCTGATTTGGTTGAATTGATGAAGAACCCTCCTGCTGGGGAAGAAGCGTTCTTACTTGAATTGATTTCAGACCGTGTGCCTGCTGGTGTTGATGAGGCGGCGTATGTTAAAGCGGGTTTTCTTGCGGCTCTTGCAAAGGGCGAAGCAAGCTCTCCATTGCTTGATAAGAACAAAGCAGTTGAACTTCTCGGCACTATGCTAGGGGGTTACAACATTGAACCGTTGATAGATGCGCTTGATGATGATGAAGTAGCAGAGACGGCAGTTAATGCGTTATCTCACACCTTGCTCATGTTCGATGCTTTTCATGATGTCAAAGAAAAATCGGATGGCGGTAATGAACATGCCAAGCAAGTGATGCAATCGTGGGCTGATGCAGAATGGTTTACCAGCCGTCCTGCACTGGCTGAAAAAATCACCATCACTGCATATAAAGTACCGGGCGAAACCAATACCGATGATCTTTCTCCTGCCCCCGATGCTTGGTCTAGACCTGATATTCCTTTGCATGCATTAGCCATGCTAAAAATGCCCCGTCCAAACTTCACTGATGATCCCTTAGGGACATTAGAAAAATTGAAAGAAAAAGGTCATCCTCTTGCTTATGTAGGTGATGTGGTTGGAACAGGTTCTTCCAGAAAATCAGCCACTAACACAGTACTCTGGTATATGGGTAACGACATTCCAAATATACCTAACAAGCGCGCGGGTGGATTTTGTCTAGGTGGAAAAATTGCGCCTATCTATTTTAATACACTCGAAGATGCGGGTGCGTTACCGATTGAACTCGATGTTTCAAGCGTAGACATGGGCGATGTGTTAGACATCTACCCTTATGAAGGTGTTGTAAAGAACCATGATTCGGGTGAAGTGATCTCAACCTTTGAATTAAAAACCCAAGTTTTACTGGATGAAATACAAGCTGGTGGGCGTATTCCGCTGATTATTGGCCGTGGTTTGACAACACGAGCACGTGAAGCAATGGGGCTAGCAGTATCGGATGTTTTCAAGATACCAGACGAGCCAGTGCAGAGCGACAAAGGCTTTACGCTGGCACAGAAAATGGTAGGTAATGCATGTGGTCTTGAAGGGGTAAGACCCGGTCAATATTGTGAGCCTAAAATGACGACGGTGGGTTCGCAAGATACGACGGGTCCAATGACACGAGATGAGTTAAAAGACTTGGCATGTCTTGGTTTCTCGGCAGATTTAACCATGCAATCGTTTTGTCATACGGCAGCGTATCCACGCCCTATTGATGTGGATACCCAACACACGTTACCAGAATTTATGATGAATCGTGGTGGTGTTTCATTGCGCCCGGGTGATGGAATTATTCACTCATGGTTAAATCGTATGTTATTACCGGATACTGTAGGTACAGGGGGTGATTCACATACCCGTTTTCCTATAGGTATTTCATTTCCCGCTGGCTCTGGTCTAGTTGCTTTTGCTTCAGCAACAGGCGTGATGCCACTAGATATGCCGGAGTCTGTACTGGTTCGCTTTAAGGGTGAAATGCAGCCGGGGATTACCTTACGTGATCTGGTCAATGCGATACCTTATGCAGCTATTCAAAAGGGTTTGCTGACCGTTGAAAAATCTAACAAGAAAAATGTATATTCAGGGCGTGTTCTGGAAATAGAAGGGCTTCCTGATCTTAAAGTCGAACAAGCTTTTGAGCTTTCCGATGCCTCGGCAGAGCGTTCCGCATCAGGTTGTAGTATTAAGCTGAATGAAGCCCCCATTCGTGAATATTTGCAATCTAATGTTACTTTACTGAAATGGATGATTGCAGACGGATATGGTGATGAAAGAACCATTTCTCGTCGTATAGAAGCAATGGAGAACTGGTTAGCTAACCCAGTACTGATGACGGCTGATCCTGATGCAGAATATGCAGAGATTATTGAAATTGACTTGAATGAAATTAAAGAACCTTTATTGGCATGCCCTAATGACCCAGATGATATTAAACCGCTATCAGAAGTAGCTGGTGATAAGGTTGACGAAGTCTTTATAGGGTCTTGTATGACAAATATTGGACATTTTCGTGCGGCAGCAATGTTATTCGACAAGTTTAGTGGAGCAGTTCCCGCCAGAACATGGATAGTACCTCCCACAAAGATGGATGAACATCAACTGATGGAAGAGGGTTACTACAATATTTTCGGGCGTGTTGGAGCAAGAACAGAGATGCCAGGTTGTTCTTTATGTATGGGAAATCAGGCTCGAGTAGCACCAAAATCAACGGTTGTTTCCACATCAACCCGTAATTTCCCTAATCGACTGGGTGATGGCGCTAATGTGTATTTGGCATCGGCAGAACTCTCGGCTGTATCAGCCATGTTGGGGAAACTTCCGACGGTTGAAGAATATATGAAATATGCCAAGGATCTTGATCTCATGGCAGACGATATCTATCGTTATATGAACTTTGATGAGATTGAAAGCTTTCAGAACGCGGCAGAGAAGTTCATACCTATTGCCGTGGCATAGGCAATAGGTGGATCAGGGCTGTTCAATGCTAACTGGAAGCGAGACCTTAGAGGCTGTCAAAGTATTCTCTTTTAGCCTCCCCCTTTTTGAAGGGGGATTGAGGGGGATTTAACAAAGGTTAGCAACATGCTCATATTTCATTGTTTATTTCCGACCTTTCAAATCTCCCCTAACCCCTCGGTAATTGCTCCTGCATTACCCTAATACAGCACATCCATGTGCCTATCTTTGCTAAAGAGGGGAACTTTTCTGAATAC
>CAZDMX010000314.1:0-3487 GCA_964506085.1 uncultured Thiothrix sp.
TCATGGAACTCATTAAAATGGTTGAAATCTCCCAGGTTTTTCTCAAAAACTCAGCCAATAGCTCAGTCTCACTTCCGGTTAGTATTGAACAGCCCTGATAAGCAACCCTCTCTCGACCATTATCCTAAAAAACGCAGTTGAAACTACCGCGTTTTTTAGGATTATTCTTTTTTCTGTGTATCTGCTATATCGTAGTTTATAATAGAAGCAAGTCATCAACTGGGCTAGTCCTTGTTTCAATATAAACTACTATCGCAGCCTGATTTACTGGCACTTCACCGAGTCAATCCAAAACGCTATCCTTTTTTATTAGAGCGTAGTTCTGCTTCGGAGTCTTCTCGTTATAGTCTGCTTTTTGCCTTCCCCGGAGATAGTTTACGGGTTGAATATGGCTCTAAAAACCATTTCACTAGCGCCTTTGACCGGCTCTTCTCAGCAGAGAAACCTAGCCCGTTAAAACAGAACACAGAACATAATAGAGAACACGCTAAATTACCTTTCAGTGGTGGCTGGTTTGTCTATCTCGGTTATGAACTGGCAGGTCAAATAGAACCTGTATTAGCTTTAAAAGCTGATGTGTTCAAGCTGCCATTAGCCATAGCTACACGCGTTAAAACGGCAATAATCATTGATCATCAAAAGCAAGAGTCCTGGCTTGTTAGTGAGTGTGAAAACAAACAAGAGCTAATGCAAGTCAAGGAAGATTTAGCTTCTGCGCTTGAAGTTGTTCCCGATACGTTAGGTGTCGAACTCAAGGAAGATGACCCACAGCAATATCTTGATGGCGTTGCTCACATTTCAGAATACATTAGATCGGGTGATGTGTTTCAGGTCAACCTTTCCCGCGCATGGAATGGTACGTTTAAAAACAACGTTGATGCTGCTCAAATCTATTCCGGTTTGAGGCAAGCCAATCCAGCACCCTTCTCTGCGCTGGTTAATTATCACGACTTTTCTATTATTAGCTCATCTCCGGAACGCTTGGTAAGTGTTACCAATAACGTGATAGAAACTCGTCCTATTGCAGGGACACGCCCGCGCAGCGAAGATTCTGCCCAGGATGAACAATTGCTGCAAGAGCTTATTTCTCACCCTAAAGAACGTGCCGAGCATATTATGCTGATAGACCTTGAGCGCAATGATATGGGACGTATTTGCAAGCCTGGCACGGTCGATGTGAACGAGTTAATGATGGTCGAGTCGTATGAGCATGTGCATCATATTGTCTCCAATATCCGTGGTGAACTTCAGCAAGGGGTGACGCCAGGCGATGTGATCAATGCCGTTTTCCCTGGCGGCACTATCACAGGTTGCCCAAAAGTACGATGCATGGAGATTATTGCTGAACTTGAGTCCGTGGGGAGAGGGCCTTATACGGGATCGGTCGGTTATATCAATCATTCTGGTGATATGGACTTGAATATATTAATTCGCACCATGGTAATGAAGGACAAGCAACTTAATTTCCGTACCGGTGCAGGCATTGTTTATGATTCTATTGCGCAAAATGAAGTAGAGGAAACCCGGCATAAAGCGAAAGGCCTGTTGAGGACATTTTCTTGTGGATAATTTGCATAGCAATACCATTCTTGTGAAGGGTATGTTGACCGATTCGCTTCCGGTGAATGACCGAGGTTTACAATATGGTGATGGTGTTTGGGAAACTATTGCTATTAAAGACGGGCAAGCCATGCAGCTATCTGCACATTTGTTGCGGTTACAGCGAGGCATAGATGCTTTGGCTATAGTGGGTCTTGATATTGAGTTGTTGAAACGAGAAATTGCCCAACTTATACGCATAAAGCTAAATACAGAGCAAAACACAGAACTAGGCATAAAACAAAACACAAAACAAAGCACAAGGTACCAAGCTATTCTAAAGATTATTATAACCCGTGGTTCTTGTGGCCGAGGCTATAGTCCACAAGGTTGCGATAAACCCACTCGTATTCTGTCATTACATCCTTGGCCTGATTATCCCGCTAGTTATACCGAAACGGGAATACATATAACTTTATGTGAAACGCGCTTATCGCATAATTCCCAATTGGCTGGATTCAAACATCTTAACCGTCTTGAACAGGTTTTAGCGCGTGCAGAAGTGGGTGCATCATCTCAGGAAGGGTTAGTCAGAGATCATGAGAACAACGTGATAGAAGCGACTATGAGTAATGTTTTCATAGTAAAAACTAACGGCGAAATGGTAACCCCAGATCTTAGTCTGTGCGGTATAGAAGGAATAGCACGATCATGTATAATCTCTGAATTAGAAAAAATGGATGTGAAACTGAGTATTGCTCAAGTAACACTAAAGGATATTGAGCAAGCAGAAGGATTGTTTCTCACTAACTCCATTATTACAATATGGCCAGTAAAACAATTTCAGCAAATACGCTATGCTATTCCTGATAGCGTAAAAGCGTTACAAAAAAGGATTCAAGGAAGACTATGACATTTATAGGTTCAATATTTAAAGGATTATTTCTGCTGATAGTAGTGGCGGGATTAGTGGGTGGATATTATGTCTATTCACAATATACGAGCTATCTACAACAACCTATTCAGCTTGTTGAACAAAGCCAGTCTTATGAGGTAAAAAAAGGCAGTAGTGTCCGCAGAGTGGCTAAAGAGCTAGATGAACAGGGCATAATGAAGCCAGCGATGTACTTTTTGGCATTAACCAAGCTGAATAAGCAGACCAGTAAACTTAAG
Organism: uncultured Thiothrix sp.; assembly: GCA_964506085.1. Taxonomy (GTDB): domain Bacteria; phylum Pseudomonadota; class Gammaproteobacteria; order Thiotrichales; family Thiotrichaceae; genus HyVt-477. Next base: position 2,713 of record CAZDMX010000314.1, read on the forward strand.
GCAGGCGAATATGAACTTAAAGCAGGCATGAAACCTGCTGATGTGCTTAATCTGATCACCTCAGGTAAAGCGGTACAATACAAGCACACGATTATTGAAGGTAAAACTTATAAGCAATTAGTGGCATCTGTCAAAGCCAGTACTGTATTAAAGCAAACACTTAGTGATGAAGATTATGCTGATATCATGCAAAAGATGGGTAGTGACTTTGCTCATCCGGAAGGCGCTTTTTTTGCGGATACTTATAATTTCCCTAAAGATACAACGGATCTTGATTTCCTGAAACGCAGCCATAAAATGATGCAGGAAAAGCTACAAGAAGCTTGGGACAATCGAGCACCAGAAATTTCCATCAAATCTCCCTACGAAGCTTTAATACTGGCATCTATCGTAGAAAAAGAAACAGGCGATGAATCAGAAAGACCTATGATTGCGCGCGTTTTTATCAACCGACTTGATATAGATATGTTGTTACAGACAGACCCGACCGTCATCTATGGCATGGGTGATGCCTATGATGGAAATATTCGCAAAAGAGATTTAACTCGCGACACTCCTTATAACACCTATACCCGTGCAGGCTTAACGCCGACTCCTATTGCTACGCCGGGTAAGGCTGCGATTAATGCAGTAATGCATCCTCCTGAGGGTGATATGTTTTATTTTGTAGCCAAGGGTGATGGTACGGGAACTTCGTATTTCTCAAAAACGAATGCTGAACATAATAGAGCAGTTGCTAAGTATTTGAGGAATCTTCGTAAAAATAAATAGCTTT
>CAZDMX010000315.1:0-3484 GCA_964506085.1 uncultured Thiothrix sp.
ATTAAGAATGCATCGAACAGTACCGCAGCGGATTCAAACACAAAAAAAGAAGGCAAAGCGCAGACACCAGAAACAACAGGAATTATTAAAATACAGCCAGTCAATATAATTCATACAGCCAATGATAGTGTAGTCATCTCAGCCGATGCATTAGCGGACGATAGCCTGATCATACTGACGCCACCACCCTTGGCAACTAATGGCATGAAAGTAAGACTTATCACCCAAAATAATAGGCATGAAGAAACATCTGCTGATCAACTTCCCAGAGATAAAAAGGAAAACTAAATGCATGGTTTGATCGCTTGGTTCGCTCGTAACAGCGTGGCTGCAAACTTGCTGATGATTGCCATATTTGGCATGGGGTTTTATGCCATTTATGTAAAATTGATTCTGGAAGTCTTCCCTAGTTTCGAACGCGAAATAATCACCATCTCGGTTGCTTATCCTGGAGCTTCGCCTAATGAAGTAGAAACCGGTGTCGTGTTACGCGTTGAAGAAGCAATAAGTGACCTAGAAGGCATCAAGCATATTTTTTCCAATGCCAGAGAATCCAGTGCGTTAATCAACGTGGAAGTCGGCGATGTCTCAATGCTTAAAATAACCAGTGAGATTAAAAACCGTGTCGATAGCATTTCCACCTTTCCGGATGATGTACAAAAACCCATTATCAGCCAACTACAACGCAAACGAGAAACCATTAGCGTGGTGTTGTCCGGAGCACTAACCGAAAAACAGCTGTATGAAATGGCTCTGGATATTCGTGAAGACATTACCCATTTACCGAATATATCCCAAGCCGATATTGCCGGTTTGCGGCCTTATGAAATCAGTATTGAAATATCCGAAGCCACATTAAAACAATATGGGCTGACACTTGGCAGTGTATCAAAAGCGATCAGTGCATCATCACGCGATATTCCTGCCGGCACACTGAAAACATCAGGTGGAGAGCTTAGGTTACGCGTCTTAGGTCAGGCTTATGACCGCAAACAATTTGAAAGAATTGTTATAGCCAGCGACGCAACAGGCAAGAGAATTCGCTTGGGAGATATCGCAAGAGTTAACGATGGTTTTACAGAAGACCCACTTTACGCGGTATTTGATGGCGAAAAAGCCGCGCTTATCCCTGTTTATCGAGTAGGTATGCAAAGTACACTTGAAGTGTCTGAAAGTGTAAAAAACTATATTGAAGAAAAAGCAGCCACACTACCTAACGGAGTGCATTTAACCTTTTGGAAGGATCGCTCACGGATCGTAAAAGCGCGCTTAAATACCTTACTAAAAAGTGCATTACAAGGCGGTATTCTTATCATCTTGCTACTCGCACTATTTCTACGCCCGGCCATTGCGTTTTGGGTTAGCGTTGGCATCCCGATTAGTTTTATGGGCGCTCTGGGTGTTATGGCATTTTTCAATATTAGTATCAATCTAATTACCCTATTTGCTTTTATCGTTGTACTTGGAATCGTAGTTGACGATGCCATCGTCACTGCTGAAAATATTTATACCCATCAAAAACGTGGTAAAGATCCTTTACAAGCAGTTATTGATGGCACGAATGAAATTGCTGTCCCCGTTACTTTCGGTGTACTGACAACTATTGCAGCCTTTGTTCCGCTCTTAATGCTGGCCGGGAATCGGGGCAAGATATTTGCCTTTATTCCAATGGTAGTTATCCCTGTGCTGCTGTTTTCCTTAATCGAATCCAAATTAATTCTTCCCACACATTTGCGCCACCTAAAACCTATCCCCAAAAAAGGCCCTATCAACCCTTTGTTAAAACTTCAGCAAAAAGTGGCGAATGGACTGGAAGTATTCATCGACAAAGTTTATCGACCTGTATTGAATGTCGCATTGAATATGCGTTACTTAACCATCGCTCTGTTCGTTGTCATGCTGCTGATTTCAGCGGTATTGATAAAATCAGGACATTTTCGCTATACCTTTTTTCCACGAGTGCAATCCGAATATGCCAATGCAACGCTCTTCATGCCAGCAGGGACACCCATTAATATAACTTCAAAGCATATTGATCACATCAATCAACAAGCAGAAAAGCTACAGCAAAAATATATTGATCCCATTAGCAATACCTCCATTGTTCAGCATATTTTAGTGACCTATGGCTCAACCGGCACTGGGCTAGCTCGCACCTCAAAAGGCCAGTCACATATCGGTCAGGTTCAATTAGAAATCACCCCACCAGAAAAACGTTCATTAACGATTAGTAGCTCAGAGTTAGTACGTGAGTGGCGTAAGAATATTGGTGAAATTCCCGGCAAACAGGAACTCAAGTTTCGTGCTGAAATAGCCCATGGAGGTTCTCCAATAGATATCCAGTTATACGGGCAGGATTTTGACAAGTTGGCAGCCGCAGCAGCCGCTATCAAACAAAGGATTACCGCTGAATATAGTGATAATGGAATCTTCAATATTAAAAACAGTTTTGATGGTGGCAAGCAAGAACTACAAATAAAACTACATGAGGATGCTGATTTACTTGGCATCTCACTCAATGACTTAGGCACTCAAATTCGTCATGCATTTTATGGCGCAGAAGCTCAACGCATCCAGCGCAACCGCGACGATATTTATGTCATGGTGCGTTACCCAAAAGCTGAACGCGCGTCTATTAACGACCTGAATAAAATGCACATCCGTACTACTAACGGTGTAGAAGTACCCTTGTCTGAAGCTGCAGAGATAGAAACAGAACAAGGCATACCCGTCATCACACGGGTTGATCGCCAGCGGGTGATTAATGTAACAGCAGACCTTAATAAAGAAAAAGGTAATGCCAAAATCATCTTGAACGATATCAAAAGCTGGCTGCCTGACTTATTGACCCAACATCCTGGTATTAGATCCAGCTTCGAAGGCGAAGAAAAGGAACAAAAGGAATTCATGCAAAGCATGATCACAGGCCTTGTTTTTGTCCTCTTTGCTATTTATGCACTACTAGCTATCCCTTTTAGATCCTACGTCCAGCCACTCATCGTCATGACCGTTATTCCCTTTAGCCTTATTGGTGCGCTCATAGGTCACGCTATCATGGACATGACTCTTAGTATCAGTAGTTTACTTGGCTTATTAGCGTTAACGGGTGTCGTAGTCAACGATTCACTAGTGATGGTAGATTATATCAACCGTCGTAGGCGTGAAGGAATAGCCATGGCAAAAGCAGTAAGAGCAGCAGGAAAAGCACGCTTCCGCCCTATTCTTCTCACTTCGTTAACCACCTTCTTTGGCCTAACACCTTTAATTCTGGAGAAAAGCACACAAGCCCAATTCTTGATACCCATGGCGGTGAGCTTAGGTTTTGGTATTTTGTTTGCGACGTTTATGACATTGATATTAATTCCCGCTAGCTACATGGTATTAGAAGATTTGAAGAAGCTTATGAAGGCGGGCTCCAATTATCCTAAAAAACACAGTTGAAACGTAGCGAGAATGACTAGAGTGCTGAAGATAAAGGAATTTC
>CAZDMX010000316.1:0-3471 GCA_964506085.1 uncultured Thiothrix sp.
TAATTAGTATAAATTGTAGAACACAGAACGGGGATAGGCGCGAGTCTATCCCCGTTTTTGTTTGTAGCTGTAGAGACCCTATATCTCTGCATAGTGAACAATTAGGTTTCCAACCTCGGGAAGCTCCGAACAAGCCTCAGTAGGGGCGAATTCATTCGCCCATGTTCTAGTTAATGACGAACACGAGTAGAATGATCAGAGTTTCTTTTCTTCTAAAGGATGCCATAGTGGAGAAAACCCTTGCAAGAGCTCGAACAACTCGTCACAGATGCACAGCAAAAAGTTGCTGCAACTACATCATTAAGTGATTTAGATCAGGTACGTGTAGAGTATCTGGGAAAGAAAGGTTTGTTGACCGCACAATTGAAACAGTTGGGAAAATTGCCAGCTGAAGAACGTCGTGAGGCAGGGCAAACCATTAACAAAGCGAAACAGCAAATCAATGCCGAAATAGAAACACGTAAAGCGGTTTTAGAGAGCGAAGCTTTAACGGCTCGTTTAGAGCAAGAAAGCGTGGATGTCACCTTGCCGGGGAGAAAGATGTCAACGGGTGGATTGCATCCGGTGACTAGAACCATAAAACGTATCGAATCCATCTTTGTTCAGCTTGGCTTTGATGTCGCAGAAGGTCCAGAAATCGAAGATGATTTTCATAACTTTACCGCATTAAATATACCAGAACATCATCCCGCTAGAGCCATGCACGACACTTTTTATTTTGATGACGGTACTTTGCTGCGAACACACACTTCTCCTGTGCAAGTGCGTGTTATGGAGAGTCAGCAAGCACCTGTCCGAGTAATAGCCCCGGGTCGGGTTTATCGCTGTGACTCCGATATTACACACACACCCATGTTCCATCAGGTAGAAGGTTTAATGGTGGATGAAGATGTTTCATTTGCTGATTTAAAAGGTATTCTCGAAGCCTTCTTTAAAGCCTTCTTTGAAGTGGATGATTTGCCGACACGATTTCGCAACTCATTTTTCCCGTTTACAGAACCTTCTGCAGAAACTGATATTCAATGTGTTCAATGTCAGGGAGATGGCTGTAAAGTCTGCTCTCATACCGGTTGGTTAGAGGTTATGGGTTGCGGCATGGTTCATCCCAATGTGTTAGAAATGGCAAATATTGACTCGGAAAAATATACGGGTTTTGCCTTTGGTTTCGGTGTGGAGCGTTTGGCTATGCTGCGCTATGGCATAGATGATTTACGTATATTCTTTGATAATGATCTGAGATTCCTCAGACAATTCAATTAAAGCTAGGAGCTACAGATGAAAGTCAGTGAACAATGGCTTCGGGAATTTGTAAATCCCAAGCTTGATATAGAAGAGATAGCCGAAAAACTTACCTTTGCGGGTGTAGAGCTAGATGGGATAGAACCCGTTGCTAGTGCCTTTAGCAAAGTAGTAGTTGGGCAAATCACCCAAATAGAACAACATCCTGATGCAGATAGACTAAAGGTTTGTCAGGTCGATGTAGGTCAAGATGAAACTATTCAAATTGTTACTAATGTAGTTTCAATAGCTGAGGGACAAAAGGTTCCAGTGGCAATGATTGGAGCAAAGCTTCCAGAAGCTGATGGCTCCGTTTTCAAAATCAAACGATCAAAACTACGAGGTGTGTTGTCGCAAGGCATGTTCTGTGGGGCTGAAACCTTAGGTATTGATCAAAAATCCGCAGGTTTACTGGATATCCCGGAAGAGGCTGAGTTGGGTGTAGACATTCGTGAAGCAATAGAGTTGAGCGATAAGATTATGGACTTGGATATCACCCCAAATCGTGCTGATTGTTTGAGCATGGTGGGTGTAGCCAGAGAAGTAGGTGTGCTGACTGAGACTGATGTGGTTGAGTTAGAGCAAGCAGAGGTTGTGGCCGTTAGCGATAAGGTTTTTCCTGTAGAGATTGTTGCTGTAGATGCCTGTAAGCGTTATGCAGGGCGTATTATCAACAACGTCAACACAACCGCAGAAACGCCAAGCTGGATGCTGCAAAAGTTACAGCGCGCAGGTATAAGCAGTATAAGTGCCGTGGTTGATATCACTAATTTCGTATTGCTTGAACTGGGTCAGCCTATGCATGCGTTTGATCTGGATAAACTGCAAACAGGTATCCAGATCAGAATGGCCAACGAAGGTGAAAAGCTGGAGTTGCTAGAGGGTAATACTATTGACCTGAAAGCAAATAGCTTGGTTATCGCAGATGAAAAAGGTGCTGTTGCGCTTGCCGGTATTATGGGGGGATTACCCACCTCAGTGACTGATGATACCCAGAATATATTTCTGGAAAGTGCTTATTTTACACCAGAGGCTATCGCCGGGAAAGCGCGTAGCTATGGGTTGCATACCGACTCATCTCATCGCTTTGAGCGGGGGGTTTCTCCTGACTTACCAGTGAGAGCAATACATCGCGCTACGCAGCTCATTATCGAGATTTGTGGTGGTGAACCCGCTGAAGTGGTTGATATTGTCACTGATGACGACTTATTACATAGACTAGAGATTCAACTTCGTGAAAAGCGTATCGCTCGTTTGCTTGGAATTACTATTCCAAGTAAAAAGATTGAATCTATATTACAGCGCTTAGGTTGTAAGGTCACCGTTACTAGTGCCGCTAATGATGCCGTTGATGAAAAAGTCTGGATGGTGACCCCGCCTGTTTTCAGGTTTGATCTCTCATTAGAAGTAGATTTGATTGAAGAATTGGCACGGATAAATGGTTACGATCAGATTCCTGCTACTTTACGTAAAATGACGCCTCTTGTTGTGCCATCAAGTGAGGCTGAAATTAAATTAGATATATTCCATAACATATTGACTTCACGGGGCTATCAAGAGGTGGTAAGCTATAGCTTCGTAGATGATGAGCTTGAGAAGCTATTGTCTCCCAAACTTGAGGCCGTTAAATTAGCTAACCCGATTTCTGCCGAACTTGCTGTGATGAGAACTACCTTGTGGTCGGGCCTTTTAAAGACAGTAAGCTATAACTTAAAACGTCAACATAATAGGGTTAGAATCTTTGAAACAGGCTTAACGTTTGTTAAAACCGAAACGGGTTTAGAGCAAAGAAAAAAAATATCAGGTGCAATTACTGGAACACTCGCTGATCCTCAATGGGGACAAGAAGCGACCAAGGTTGACTTCTTTGATATCAAAGGCGACGTGGAATCTTTGTTAGCGGAAGTAGTGGGTTGCGAGTTTATATTCCAGATGGATCAACATGCCGCTTTACATCCGGGTCAATCCGCTAAAGTTCTATACGGTAATGAAACGGTAGGATGGGTAGGCGCACTACATCCTGCTCTTGAAAAAGAGTTAGGATTAGGTCAATCTGTTTATCTGTTTGAGCTGGATATAGAGAGAATAAAGAGTAGGGCGATACCTGCTTACTCAAAAGTATCCGCTTATCCAGCTATACAACGCGACCTTGCGTTGTTAGTTGAAGAAAAAATTTGTTATGCTGATATTGAG
>CAZDMX010000317.1:0-3467 GCA_964506085.1 uncultured Thiothrix sp.
CAACGCATTGTATCGATTACTTGACCAGGGATACTCTGCCGGATGCTCTACCATAACGGCGCGTACCGAGTTTAACTCTATATAACGATAACAACCCAGCACATAATGTAGTGGTCTAATAGCGCCGGACACCTAAATAGTGGATAATAATTATCCCTTGTTAAGTCGCTCTACGCTACTTAGATTGCTACAACAATACAATCGACTAATTAAAGACTCTCTTAATTTAAAAGTTTCAGATCCTGTCATTTCTTTGAAGCTTGTTAAAACATATTCTTATGGCAGAAAAAATTCGTTATTTAGATGTAAAGGAAATTATTAATGCTGTTTTCAAATAATAAAATAAAATTAGGTGTTACTGGCTTTGCACGGACTGGAAAAACCGTATTTATTGGCTCACTGGTACAAGCGTTATTGACCGCAGATTCATGGAAAAACCGACGGGGTCAAGGTCCATTAGCACAATTCACCCCTTTCGAGCTTGATCACTTTAAATGCGCAAGTATTAGAGATGATGTTCACTCAGATTTGCCTCAATTTCCTTTTCGAAAAGTTAGAGACAGTTTAATTGATAAAAACACTGACTGGCCGATAGCAACAGATGGTATTTCTCATCTTGTTTTAGATCTTGATTACCATAGTAAGGGGATGATTTGGCGCCGTGAAAAGAAGATTCAGTTAGAACTAATAGATTACCCAGGTGAATGGCTGGCTGACCTTCCTATGATGGCGCAAACATATGCGACCTGGTCTGATGACATGTTGGCCAGATCAAAAAAAGTAAAACGTGCCGCTTGGAGTAAAGCCTATTTTGATGAAATAAGCCGCGTTGATGCTGAACAAGATGATGAAGGAATATTGGAACGCCTATCCGATCTATGGGAAGAATATTTACAAATGGCTGCTGCAGAAGGCTTGGTATTTAACCAACCGGGAAGACTACTACGCCCTGGCACCATGCGTCACTCACCGGTGTTACGTCTGGTGCCTTTACCTAAAACGCTTAGAGGTGGGCGGCTAGGGAAAAAACTAAAATCACGTTTTAAGGCGTATAACAAGAAGGTTGTACGGCCTTTTTATAAAAATTATTTTGCTAACATTGACAGACAGATAGTTATGGTCGATGTCCTACACACATTAGAGTTAGGTGAAGATGCTTATAATGAATTAATTGACGCTTTAAAGCTGGTGCTGAAATCCTTTAACTTTGGTAAAGGAAACATACTGGATTGGCTGAAAGGGCATAATACAAGTCATGTTCTTTTTGCAGCTACAAAGGCGGATCATGTGACGCGTGGTGACAGAGCAAATTTGGAGCAATTTTTACGTAAAATGATCAGGCAAATTGATGATGACAATCAATTTAAAAGCAGTGTTAAAAATCATGATGTGATGGAAATCGCATCGGTAACGGCATCTGAAGATCGTATGACAGTGCAACCACCAAAACGTGAAATATTATATGGCAAACCCCATCATGCTAGTGAGGCTGGTGCTTATGACCCAGGTGGTTTACCGCTTGATGCACCACCAGATTGGGGAAATATTGAATTTCAGTTTTTACACTTTCTTCCCTCACCAATGCCAAATGCTTTTGATGAGGGCTTTCCGGCTATAAATCTGGGTAAGGCGCTGAATTTTCTTATAGGGGATGACTTCAAGTGAGCAAAAACGTGCGACAACCAGGCCCACTTAATGAAGAAACCGTTGCGGTAAATGAGACTGAATCAGTTACTGCAAATAAGCATCCTGCGCACAAAGCAAATCAAATAAAAAGGCATAGTAACTTGCGCAACGCAAAACCTGTGCCTATACCCGAAGCGACAGAAGCAATTTTGCCAGAATCATCCTCTATTGCAAAAGAAAATAACGAGCGCTGCCATCAAACTCGCGGGGCGAAATTGTTTTGGGCATTTGTTTTATTCATTGCAGGTTGGTTGTTATATGCAACGTTAATTTCTCTAGAGGAGGCATGGAGTAAAAGCTTTTGGCTCGCTATACCGCTTACCGTCATCACTGTAATTTTTATAGTTTTAATTGGTTTTTTTGTATTGAGAGAAGTGAGAGCATTTCGGTCAATAGACCGAATTGAGGAGACCAGAGAAAAATTGGCAAAATACACCCGCGAAGAATCAATAATTGGTCTCCATGAAACACTAAAGCCTATATTGAAAAACATAAAAGTTCGCTACCCAGTAGAGTATCGGCAATTTGATGAAGCACGACATGATCGCAAGACAGTTAAAGAATATTTATCACTGCTAGAGAATGTGGTATTGGCAAGCTTAGATAACGCTGCAGATGATGCCATAAAAAAAGCATCATTGTCAGTCACTGGATTAGTCGCAATATCCCCTCACCCTGCACTGGATGCAGTAATAGTGCTAGTGCGGGCGAATATGTTGTTACGAAAAATTAGTCAGATCTACGGACTTGAAATAACCGGGATATCCTCCTTATATTTTTTCAAGCACACTATTGTAAGCGCAATAACGGCTGCAGGAATTGAAGAGCTAGGAACGCTTGCATTAGAAGATATAGGTGCAGGTGTAACAGAAAAATCGGCAAAAATCGTGACCGAGGGTTTAGTCAGTGCTGGTAGAATGTATCGTCTTGGCAATCTCGCAAAAAAAGTGACTAGACCCATCATTGTTAAAAAGCACTGACAAAAAAATATTATGACTAAACAAGGCATATTAATCGCTGGCGGATCTGGGCTCCTCCTTAGTGCCTGTTTTATGCGATCAGAATTTTTAGGTCACTATACTGACTCGCAATCCTGAGAAAGCAGCAAGCCATTTTAAGCAGCCGATAAATACCATTAAACAGCTACACCAGCTCTCAACGTATGAAAGCTTTGATGCGGTAATTAATCAAAGGTGCCCAGCAGGACAAGGCATCACGGATAACCGTTGTAAAGCCGCAGCAAGATAACGCTCAGTCGCCATGCTGTTGCGGCTATCATCAAACAACCATCGGGCAAAAGCAAAAAGAAATATCCGAGTCAATTGTATTTCTTCAATAACCCGCCGCACACCTTCAGTTTTTAGCAAAGCTGCCTCTCGAAACCATTGCACAGTGCGACTAATACGCATAATGCCAAGAACCTGCAAATGAATATGCCCCGGCTCAAACTTGTAGTACAACATTTGACGGGTGACTCGGCGGTGTTTTTTCATCGATAAAAACCATGTCATTATGGATTTTGTTAGACGTTCATGTGTCTTCAATGCAACAAAATCATCACTCATTTTTTCGCCTAATACAGTTTTATCTGCTCGATCAAACCAAGCTTCGACAAGATCATCTTTTTGTGGATAAAAAATGTTTATTTGCTGTAATGAAATATCCAACCTAGTAGCAACGTTGTGTAGGTTTAAAGACTCCCAACCGCTGTCCTCGGCCAACTCCAATGCCATGTCTAGAATACGTTCAGCAAGATCACTTTGTTGTGCCATACATCACCA
>CAZDMX010000318.1:0-3460 GCA_964506085.1 uncultured Thiothrix sp.
CTCAAATCAGCTTTCCCTCGCTACGGCTCATGTTCTCGGACAAGCTCCTAGTACATCAAACCATTCAAAGTGCCGGTCTCAATTGCTCTTTCAGCATTGAGGCTAGGCGCACTTGAGCGGGTTGATGTGCTAGTTCTAGTTTAACTTAAAGATGATATGAATCATATTAATTGATTCGACATCATGATTCTCTAATCTTAGCTTAGTAAATATCTATAGCTGATATAGCTGATATAGCTGAATCCAGAGACCAAAACGGGGGTGATTAAAAGTGATGCTTTTGTAGGTTGCGGGTGACGACTGTATGGACACAGGAGGTAGGGTAACGCATGGAGCAGTTACCGAGGAACGAACCCCAACATGGCGCAACTCTGTTGGGGTTCCTACGTCACCCGCAACCTACAAATTATGGTTTTTTCACATTGACATCACTTTTAATCGCACCCGACCAAAACCTAATAAACATTATTTTTTTATAGACTTACCACAAATTAAGCATTCAGGTTTTATTTATCTTGCAAATATAAGTGATAATCATTATTATTAACTTAATCAGCAGAATTTAATGGATATCTAACGAAATGAACCCATCTAGCTTAAACAAGGTAGAAGTAAAAAAGATCATGAAGGAGGATCGACAAATCATTCTATTACACGCTAATAAAACTTACTTATTGTCAATTACCCGACGTGGAAAATTGATTCTGACTTTAGCTAAAGAACCTACAAACAATTAAGGTTCTTCAGATCTATAGCAAACTCATCCAGCCAATACGAATTTAACGTACTAGCCAGAATTTAAATTTAAAAAAGGCATAACGATGAAAAACCCTTATGTAATTAATGCATGGCTGGATTGCAGCTCACCTCATATAACTATAAATGATAGTGAAACAGGTGATTTACTGGTTCACTATAACAAAACAGATGTTATCAACTTATTCCAACAAGGTGAGATATGTCTGGTGGAATTGCAGTCAACGGATGCTGCTATACAAGAAGAATTAGTTATCTCCTTATTACTATTCCAGTCAACTCAGACTATTCAACAGCAATTAGAAAATGCCTATCTAAATCTAAAACAACGTGACCCTGTAGCATTCACTCAACCCAACAAACCTACTTTTGAGAAAATGTTGAAAAACCTCCTACCTTTCCCTACTTCTTCATTGCAACACACAGGATAATAATATGAGTGACCCATCAATCAATTGTTGTGTAGGGCAAAAAGAAGCATCAACAGACAAACAAGCTGCTGCAAAAATTAACAAAAAAAGGCTGCGTTTGAATGAGCTGGATCACCGTCTAAACTGTAGCATTATAGGGACTTGTATCACTTTGCAAGAATTACAAAAAATTCGACAAAAAGCAAAGCTCTTTCTTCATGAGAGTATTGATGACTATGACCTGCATCGAATTTTTGTAGGCGTAGCCGGGGAAAAATCCTATGCCAATAAGCGCCTACAAAAGCTATTGGATCAGAAATATAAGCCTATTATTATCGAATTCTCCAAAGCTCAGACGCTAGAAGCACAACGACAACTTTGGAAACAGGCTGTACAAAAGGGAGAGGTAGCCGGTGCATTCTGGGCGTTGATCACCCACCCCGACACGCAAAAGAAACTGGTTGATAAAGTTTATGGTGAAGTGCATATGCTTTCACATCTATCAGGGGCATCAGTTCGGGTTGATATGCAAGAATTAACCCGTTTACGTCAAGAGAATAAAAAGCTCAGAGAACAGCAAGCTGAAATCATAAGCAGCAATAAAAAGCGCCTTTATGAAAAAAAAGCGCTCATTCGCAAACAAACAAAGCAACTTGAAAAACTACAAATAGAGGTCAACGCGTTAAAGGTTGCAGCATCTACTCCGTCCTTACTAAATACAGCCTCAAAGGTGTGTACATCGGTCGTAGTTGAAACCAATACTCTAAAAACTGAACTTAGCTTTGCTAATAGCAAATTGATGCGTTTAGAAATGAAATCAGCCATCATCTTTACATATAATGCCGAACTTGAAAAAGAACGAGATGCATTGCAAACGGAACTCAAAGACATCAAAGAAGAGAATTCAAATTTAGAAAACCTGTTACACAAGTACCTAATCCCCTGTATAGATGAGCAATGCCAATCCGCCAACTACTGCGACAACAGTGACCTAAACGGTAAATGTATTTTGTATGTTGGAGGTCGTGACCGACAATGCAGCCATTTTAGAGCTTTAGTTGAAAACAATAATGGGCACTTCATTCACCACGATGGTGGCAAAAGTGATGGCATTAGTAAGCTGTATTCAACATTGACCAAAGCAGATGCGGTTATGTGTCAACTAGACTGTATTAGTCATGAAGCTATGATTAATGTAAAACGACACTGTAAAAATACAGCAAAGCCATTGGTAATGATGCCACGATCCAGTTACTCGGCTTTTAGTAAAGGTCTCAGTCAAATTATCCAATAGCTTTGTTTAAGGAATCATGATGCCTCACATAATTAATAGAAAATCGCAACGAAAGCAGATACACACAGTTGATCGCATTATCCAACAAAGACGCACCCATAAAATACTCGGTGATTTTGATCGTATTCCTGAACTCCCAGAGGATTTTAATAACCGGGTTCAAGGCGCAGTACGCGTAGCAGGATCTGCCCCGTTTCATTTTAGTGCTCAGCCACATCACCGTAAAGGCGGGTTAAACTCTATTGTGCCTTGGCGCTTTTATATTCTGGATCAACATAGTTGCCATCAATTAGCACACTGCCTAATGCAACCAAAAATGCATCAACAGCATAAAGCTTTATCTCCTGAAGCAACAATTATCAGGCTTTTGGCAGGCACGGGGGCAATGGTACTTGCGACATGGTTGCCCGAAATGGATTTAATTGAACCTTCTTCAACACTCAAAAAGAAAACCTTAGAACACAAAAACCAGGAACATTTGATAGCCGCTTCCGCAGCCACTCAAAATCTTCTTATCGCCGCAGAAGTACGTGATATTAAGACATACTGGTCAAGTGGAGGTGTATTAGGTAACTCCTATTGTTTGGAAACTTGTGGAATTTCTCCTAAAGAAAAACTCATAGGTGCTATTTTTATGTCACCTGAGGACATTGGAGAGCAAGAATGCAAACCAGGACATTTAAATAAATTAAGAGGAAAACCTGAGTCCTGGATGCACTGGGTAGATAGTAGTTATTTTAAATCCAAACCCAAACCCAAACATAGGCAAGCGACAAACTTCAAAAGACCTTTGTACGAGAAGATGGTGAGAGTAAAAAGAGCGTGAATTTTCAGACTTTGTTTAAAAAGAAAGGTAATAGCAGGGCTATTGGCTGAGTTTTTAAACGAAATATGGGAAATTCAAACCTTTTTAAAAAAATACTCTATTGGCCGCCCTACGGATATTTTGGTTGAACCTAAAAAACTCAGTTGAAACGTAGCGAGAATGACTAGAGTGCTG
>CAZDMX010000319.1:0-3445 GCA_964506085.1 uncultured Thiothrix sp.
AATGTTGACTTCACCCGTAGAGTGACTACGAATAAAGCCAAAATTTTCCAGAAATCCCTTATCTTCAGCACTCTAGTCATTCTCGCTACGTTTCAACTGAGTTTTTTAGGATAAATATCCCAGCAGGAGTATTCTATGAATTCAGAAAAAGTCATATTCGCTTTTTTTATCGTTTTTGCCATGACCTTGAATTTCGGTTTTTTTATAGGTGAAATGGATGAAGTTTCTCACCATAGTGAATATGAGTTATTCGCTGCTATTATCGTCAACCTGATAGCCACCGTGCTTAAGTTTGGTGATAGAACACATTTAGGAGCTGTGTTTCTAGCTACCAGCCTTGTAGCAGTTATCCAATTATTAGCCGCAGCTATTATCTGGGGGCTGAGCGAACACGTCTTTGAGACAGTGGGTGATGGTGATTGGTTACCTATCGTTGTCTCACTTTCAGGCGGGGCATTAATGGCAAATATCACATCTGTTATTTTATTAGTGGCTGAAACATTAAGCGTTAGACGCTAGTTTTGGCGCAACCTGTTCAAGACTGAATAATATGCCCAGTATTATATACATTCTGCTTAGGCGTTTGCGATCTCCGCTGATCGCACTGATTGTTGTATATGGTGTTTTTATAGTTGGTTTCGTGATCATTCCCGGAAAAGATAGCGATACGGGAATGTCCTTTTTCGATGCATTCTATTTTGTTAGCTATACAGGCACAACTATTGGCTTTGGTGAATTAAATGGTGGCTTTAATGCAGCACAGCGCGCCTGGACGCTATTAGCAATTTATGCCACGGTTATTACTTGGTTATATGGCATTGGTTCACTATTTACCATCTTACAAGACCCTGCCTTTAAACGCTTACTCAAAAACACCAAATTTGCACACAAAGTATACGAGTTGCGTGAACCCTTTTATATTGTTTGTGGCTATGGCGATACGGGCAGTCAGCTAGTACAGGCACTAGCAACAGAAAACATTCGTTCGATTGTTATCGATATCAATGAAGAGATGATCAATGAGTTAGAAGTAGCAGATCTACAAGTACCCAGTTTAGGAGTGGTTGCCGATGCTTCCCGCTCAGAAGTACTAATAGATGCGGGTATAAAACGTCAATGGTGTAAAGGTGTTATAGCATTGACGACAGATGAATCCATCAACTTGTCTGTCGCAATTACGGTACAACTGCTAAACCCTAAAGCTAGATTTATTGCCCGGGCAGATAGTCTGGAAATGCAAAACAATATACTTTCATTTGGTGCAAATGAGGTAATTAATCCATTTGAAACATTTGCTGATTCACTCGCTCTGCTGATCAAATCGCCATCGTTGTATATTCTTTTCGAATGGCTTTCTGGGGTTCCTGGAGACTCTTTGGTCGACCCGTTTTTTATTAAAAAAGGTCACTGGATAATGTGTGGTTATGGTCGTTTTGGCAAAGCCGTATACAACCATCTTAGCGAGATCGGCGTGCCGTTGCGTATTATTGAATCCGATAGCGAAAAAAGAGATGTACCTTCAGGTAGTATCTTGGGTCGATCTACCGAAGCAACTAGCTTGAAAAAGGCCAATATTGAAGAGGCCGTTGGAATTGTCGCGGGTACTGATAATGATCCTGATAATCTATCGACATTAATGACCGCTTTAGAGCTTAATCCCACTATATTTACGGTCGCCAGACAAAGCCAGCATCAAAATAATGCTATTTTCAAAGCAGCTGAGCTTGATCTTGTTATGCAACGTGGTGAAGCGGTAGCGCATAAAATATTTGCTTTGATTCGAACACCTTTATTAGGTGATTTTTTGCGTATTGCCATTCGCTTTAAAGACCACAAAGCAAATATGTTGGTAAGTAGAATTATTGGTGTGGTTAGTGATGAGACACCAAAACTGTGGGAATTTGTTATTTGTGAAGCATCAACCCCTGCATTGCACAACAAAGTATTAACGGGATCGGTATTGGTATCTGATTTATTGCGTGATCCTCGTGATCGAGAGCGTAGTCTTGCTGCATTGCCGCTCTTTCTAAAACGCGGTAAAGGCAACGTGATGTTGCCTGAAGATGATCGTGTATTACATGTAAATGACAGGATATTGATGTGTGGTTCTGAGCGTTCTGAGAGCCTTATGCAATGGACAACAAAAAATGTGAATATACTTGCTTATGTCTTAAATGGTGAAGTAAAATCAAATAGTTACGTGTTGAGTTGGTTATATAACACCTATACTAAATCAAAGGATATTCTTCAGAATAATAAACCACGCAAGATCGACGGGGATGAGGCCGAAAATAAGAATTTAGATAACAAACCAGATAAGAGGTTAAAATTAGAGACCACAGATAAAACTACTGATACTGAATGATCCTAAAAAACGCAGTAGTTTCAACTGCGTTTTTTAGGATGAGACCTTTGCACGAAAGATATGATAAGAACACTGCTACTGACATTTTCACTTTTAGGGTTTGTCTATAGTGGCAAACAGCTACTAGGCTATTGGGATTATCAATCCCAGCTGATTAATGTCGAAGATTTACTGTATTCACAGGCTTCTCCAGAACAGTTGAGTGCATTGGTGGGGAGTGCTATTAACGAAGACAGGCTTGAAGATGCAAAAACCTATTTAGCGGTGGGTAAACAGTATCAGTATCCCTTGCATTATGATTATTACTATCAATATATTAACGAGCGAGATACGCAACTACGTAAAATTAAAAAAAACATCAGTCATTTTTCCACGGGTTTTATGACTGGAAAAGGCAGTGATGCTTCCGGTATTACAGGCGCAATGACCTCTGATTTTACGGTAATTGGTGATGTTCGAGATTTATACCAACAGTATCAAATTCATAGTAAAGGCGACAATGTGAACCGGCTAATTGTTGGTTTGGCCGGAGTGGGAATAGGCCTTACAGCTGCTACGTATGGTTCTGCCGGAACGGCATCGGTAGCTAAAGTCGGCACATCTACGTTAAAAATAGCCGCTAAAACGGGTAGATTGACGAAAAAATTTAGTGCTGAACTAGTCAGAGTCTCCGGCAAGATATTTGATTGGAGGGCATTCAAACAGTCTGTTAAACACTCTAACAACTTGTCAGATATTCCAAGAATCGCTAAGAAATCCTTTCATCCTTCAGCCCTCAAGCCGATACAAAGAATGGCTAAAAACATCGACAATATTCGTTTAAATACTTCATTGCCTGATACATTGCATATGCTACGTTACGTGGAAAGCAGCGATGATCTACGTCGTCTTGAGAAGTTTACGCTAAAGCATAAACATCTTTCCAAAGGTATTTTAAGCATAGTGGGAAGAGGGGCGTTGCGTACGGTAAGAGTATTAAGAAAAGCAACGCAGTTCTTTTTGTCGCTAATAGGTACAGTTGTATCTGCGTTATTTAGTTTACTGTTTCTATTTTCTTATCGTAAATCGTAAGTGCTGCAC
>CAZDMX010000320.1:0-3426 GCA_964506085.1 uncultured Thiothrix sp.
GAATCAGTTCTGCAATGAGCTGTGTGTAGATCTCGCATAACTCCCTAACAATAAAAAAAAAATGTAATAATCGCATTATCAGGATAGCTTCATAACCTGTTTCAAGCTGAGGACGTACTTCGCGGAAGTTGTTTATCATTTGCTGAGTGGGTAAAGGCGGCGTCATGCCTTGCCAAATCGTTCTTGCCGCTTTCCAGCCTGTCACGCTGGTTTCAATTGCGCTATCACAGATAACGCCGTCAAAATCGAATGCATAAATTATTTTTGGCGGCTTGCTGTCTAAAGGAATCATGGAATCAGGTTCTCTAGTTTCTGCATTTTTTGCATAATGTCCTGCTGATCACGCAGGCAAGCCTGCAATTTATGTTTAAGCTCGTCAGGATTTTTTTGCATCACCATATCGCCCTCTGGCGGAAAAAACAAGATATCCAACCGGGAAATCCAAAAGCGTAGATTGCTAAGGTTTAGCATTGCAATCCACACCTGTTTTTCTTCCTCGATGATAGGTCGTACCGCATGATAGGCACGCAAAAGAGGTAACCATCGAGCATCATCCAGAGAACCGTCAGGGTGACAGCACCAATCGTTAACAACGATAGCGACATCATAAATTAAAGCATCATTACAGGCCAAATAAAGATCAATAATGCCACTCAGAACAGGTTGATTGTTTACCCTGTCGAAAATAGAATTATCACAAAATAAGTCAGCATGAATAATCCCGGATGGCAAAATATCCCAGGGAATTGACTTCTGAGCGGTCCTTTCTTGTGTTAACAATCCGCGCTCCTCTATAGACAACATAGGTAAAAGCTTACAGACCAGATGCGACGAAAGATCTTCATCTCGATCATGTGTGCGCTGTTGATCAAACGACATGCCAGCAAGATGAAATTGAGCTAAAGCCTCGCCTATGATCTTACAATGATCAACACTGACCTCGGTAGGCGATAGAGCAGTTCCAGGTAGACGTTCAATCAATGCAGCAGGTTTGCCGCATAAGGACTGCAAAACTCGTCCTTTTATATCACTAACAGGTGTAATAGTTTTAACCTGATGCGTTGATAAATGCTTCAAAAGGTCTAAAAAGAACGGTAGTTCCTCTTTTCTATAATGCTCATAAATTGTTAGGATGAACTTGCCCTGAGTTGTATCTACCGCATAATTAGTATTTTCCATTCCAGCCGAAATACCTGAAAAAGAAGTTATTTCCCCTATGTTGTATTTTTGAATAAATTGGGTTAATTCTTCTTTATTAACAGAGGTATAGACAGACATTTATGGATTTTTCCTGATTGTTAAGGGCTATAGTGATGAATAAGATAGACTTGTATACTTAACCTAGAATTCTTATGTGGACTCCTCTATGTAAGGCAAAGCGCAGCAAATAACCCACCATTCTTGCTGCCTTTTTATCCGTCTTCGGCGTTACAACAACAGTTGCATAGCTCACTATGCGCCCGTTGTTGTGCCTTGAAGACGAATAAAAATTCGGCGCAATAATGGTGGGTTATTTATTGCGCCTTGCCTAAGCAACATAATACAGAAATTGATACTACATCGTTAGAGTGGACATCTTTCAGTTAAAAAACGACAACCCGTCGGGATTTATGGAGCTTGGATTGCTACATCGATTAGTCTGTGCCTCCTAGGATAACTTGTATTCTAAAGAGTGTCTTATCAAGTTTTTTGGACACAACTTCCAGTCTGAGGAAAAGTATTTACTACTTTTCAGTGCAATTTTTCAATTATCCCCACTTTCCTCCACCTCGCTATAATTTACCTGTCAAATTTTTCTGATAAGCAAAATACTTAAAGTATTACTTTAACTTAATCTGTCAATAAGCTGATAAAGAAATAGTAATTTTTTACTCTATCCTTCTCTTTAAGAAATTACCTCTAAGTTATTGTCTTTTATCTTAAAACTTAGCCATAAATTAGGTTGACGGGTGGATTAATAGTGACTATATTTACCTATAAGTGGGGAGGTGTGGGGAATTGTGGTTAGCTTTCCCAGGTCTCTCTTAGAATAATGTTATCACTCATTTTAACAATTGGTTACCTCATGTTTAGAGGCATTACACATTTAAATATTGATACAAAAGGTCGGCTGGCTATGCCGTCCCGGTATCGTGATGCCATTTCTACAGAGTCTGCGAGTCAGTTGGTGGTGACGGTTGATCACACGGATCGGTGTTTGCTGATTTATCCCATGAAGGATTGGCTGAAGGTTGAAGAGCAGTTGATGGGTTTGAGCAATATGAACCGTCGTGCACGTAACGTGCAGCGTTTGATTTTAGGTCATGCTTCTGAATGCGAGCTGGATAGCCAAGGTCGAATTTTGGTGGCGGCTCCTTTGCGTGAATACGCTGGGTTGTCGAAAAAGACAGTGTTGGTTGGGCAATTGAATAAGTTTGAATTGTGGGATGCAGATAGTTATTTGACACAACGTGACGCATGGATTGCCGAAGCTCAGGATGATGATTTTGATGCGGATGAAGCGTTGGGTCAAATCGTGATTTGAGGAATGAAGACTAATGGATGAAGAATCACCTTCACAAGGAAACGAGGGACAAGAAAACGCTCAGGTGAACGAAGGCTTTCAACATGAAACAGTAATGCTCAAAGAAGCAGTTTCTGCATTGAATATTAAACAGGATGGATGTTATGTCGATGCGACTTATGGTCGCGGCGGTCATAGCGGGGAAATTTTAAAGCAACTAGGGTCGGAAGGTCGGCTCATTGTTATCGACAAAGACCCACAAGCTATTGATCATGCGAAAGCTCAGCAAGCGCATGACAAGAGGATCGTCGTTTGGCAAGGTGCTTTTAGTCATTTTCCGGAGGCGCTGAACGAAGCAGTGTCTTCTGGAGAGTTAAGTAGTGAAGTAGCAAGTAGAGTAAGTAGCACAGGCATTGATGGGTTGTTGTTAGATCTGGGTGTTTCATCACCGCAGTTAGACGATGCGTCAAGAGGCTTTAGCTTTATGCGTGATGGCGCACTGGATATGAGGATGAATCCTGATGTCGGAATGAGCGCCAGTGAATGGTTGCATAAAGCTGAAGAGGCTGAGATCGCGGATGTGATCTGGCGCTATGGTGAAGAAAGATTTTCTCGACGTATCGCAAGAGTCATTGTCGAACGAAGAGAAGATGAAAAAATAGTCACAACGAAGCAGTTAGCCGATTTAATCGCTGACACGATATATAGAAAGGAACCCGGAAAACATCCTGCAACTCGGAGTTTTCAAGCGATAAGAATATTTATCAATCGGGAACTGGATGATCTTACGGATTGTCTGGATTTGTCACTAAAGCATCTTGCTCCGCAAGGTCGCCTCGTTGTTATTAGCTTTCATTCTTTGGAAGACAGGATCGTGAAGCGCTTTTTGCAAGTGCAACAACGTGGTCCAAAGATTCCAAAAG
>CAZDMX010000321.1:0-3415 GCA_964506085.1 uncultured Thiothrix sp.
GAAAATGACTCCATACAAACACTTGATGATCTAAAGGGAAAACGGATAGTAGCGGTAAATGAAACCTCCCTGGGTGGCTACTTGATGATCTGGCGGGAGTTGCGTGAAAAAGGCATTAATCCGAAAACAGATTTCTTTCAATTGACGTTTACCAACAGCCATGAGCAAGTTGTACAGGCTATTATGAAAGGCAATGCCGATGTTGGCTTCGTACGAACTGACACCCTAGAACGCATGTATCGCAATAACAGCATCCCGCTTAATGCCATTAAAATAATAAACCCTATTAAATCAGCCAACTTTCCTCTGGAACGTAGCACTCGACTGTATCCTGAATGGCCTTTTAGCCGCGTGCAACATACGAGTAAAGAACTGGCTGAAAAAGTAACCTTAACTTTGTTGAGAATGCCGAGTGATTTTCCGTCGCAGTTTGCCGGGGGTTATGCTAAATGGACATTGCCTCGTAACTACTCTCAGGTTCACGAACTGTTTAAAGAATTAAAGCTCCCACCCTATGCCTTTGCGAGTGAGTTTACACTCAGCGACGCACTTAAACGCTACTGGTATTGGGCGCTAATTGGACTCACTACTCTACTTTTTTTAATCACCGCCATTTCAGCTGTGATTCGCAGAAATAAGCGTCTACAACTTGCTAAAGAAAAGCTTGAACATCAATACGAACTCATTGTGAACTCTGTTGCTGATGGTATTTATGGTGTTGATACAAAAGGGCGCTGTACCTTTGTCAATCAAGCCATACAGACCATGACAGGGTGGCAATCGGAAGACTTATTAAACCAGAACCTGCAACCTCTGTTGCATCATACCCGAAAAGATGGAAGCGAGGCGGCACTTGAAGAATGTCCGATGTATCATTCCTTCAAGGATAATAAACCCCACTTTGTGAGTGACGATATTTTCTGGAAAAAAGACGGCATGAGTATTCCGGTAGAATATAGCAGCACACCCATAAGAGGTCAGGCGGACACTATCATCGGTGGTGTCGTTGTATTTCGGGATATCTCAGAGCGCAAAGAAGCCAGAGACAAACTACAACAACACGAAATCCAGCTTTCTCATGTCGCCCGACTGAGTATGCTGGGCGAAATGGCTTCCGGTATAGCCCACGAAATAAACCAACCACTGACCGCTATAGCTACCAATTCGAAGGCCTGTATTCGCATGCTAGAATCCTCCCAACCCAATATTGATAACTGTGCGGATGTGATGGAAAAAATAGCGGGTCAAGCAGAGCGCGCTGGTGAAGTAATTCGTCATATACGTCACTTCGTACATAAAGATACACCTAAAATGCAGGCCGTCCCTATTCAGGTTATTCTGGATACCGTGCTAGATTTATTACATAGCGAGCTACAGCGTAACGATATCAAACTAACCCTAGACATAATTGATCCTAAAAGTCGGGTACTGGCTCAGGAAATACAGATTGAACAGGTCATCATCAATCTAGTACGCAATGCTATTGAGTCGCTAGAACCCATATCAGTCCATAAACGACAAATAATACTTTCAACCCAAGTTGCCGATAACAATAAGTTGGAAATACGTGTGACCGATAGCGGCAAGGGTCTAAACGAAGATGTTCAGGAACAGTTATTTGATCCCTTTGTAACCACAAAAGCAGACGGTATGGGATTAGGCTTGTCCATAAGCCAGGGTATTGTTGAAGCACATGGTGATAGAATACGTGTTGAATCGACACAGCATGGCGCAAGTTTTTACTTCTCCTTGCCATTAATAACTGAATAGCTACAACAACCGAATAACCACTGAAAATGAACAAAGAATCTACTGTATTTATTATTGACGATGATCAGGAAGTCCGCGAAGCTATTGCTTTATTAATGCAATCCATAGAACTCCCTGCAAAAACCTATCAATCAGCCCAAGACTTTCTGGACAACTTCGACCCAAAACACCCCGGCTGCATTGTATTGGATGTTCGCATGAAAGGCATGAGTGGATTAGCACTTCAGGAGCACCTAAACAAACTCTCGCTAGCACCTCCTGTTATTATCGTTACTGGTCATGGAGATGTGCCAATGGCGGTACAAGCCGTACAAAATGGTGCTTCAAACTTTATTGAAAAACCCTTTCACGAACAGGTTCTGCTAGACAGCATACACCGCGCTCTTGAAGAAGATGCTAAACAACGCGGCAAAGCTATCAAAATCGCAGAAATACACAAAAGATTAGCTCGACTCACTCGGCGAGAACGCCAAGTCATTGATCAGGTGGTAAAAGGTAAACGCAATAAAAACATAGCAACCGCACTCCATATTACTCAATCAACCGTTGAAGCCCATCGAGCAAAAGCAATGGAAAAACTTGAAGCAAAGTCACTCTCAGAACTTATGCGCATTATGATTTCAGTAGATTCAGAATAAACCATAAAAGTCATAATGCTCTAGCGTTTTATAGGGGAAAACCCCAATGTTTTTTCACATTTACAGCAATGTGTTTTTTTTGCCGTTTGCTCCATAATGACAGCCGTTCGATAAAACCAATTGGAGTATAACTATGAAACGTAGATCCTTTTTAAAAGGGACCGTCGCCGCAGGTATCGCTACTGGTACTGCTGCACTTGCCCCTAATGCCTTTGCTAAATGGTCAAAAGAGAATTTTGAAGCTAAAGGCACTGAGGCTGCTATGGCAGCAATAGGCGCAACCGATGCGACTGTCTCAGAAGATATCAAAATCAAAGCCCCTGAAATTGCAGAAAACGGTGCAGTTGTACCTATTACAATTGAAAGCAAAATCGCAGGCACTGAAACCATTAGTATGCTTGTTTCTAATAACCCTGTTCCTTTAACAGCTGTATACACTTTTGGTGAAGGTGCGGTAACAACGGTTAAAAGCCGTGTGAAAATGGGTAAATCAAGCGACCTTATTGCTGTAGTAACAGCTGGCGGTAAGACTTACAAAAATCACGTTGCTGTAAAAGTAACTAAAGGCGGCTGTGGCGGCTAACCAGGAGAAAAATTATGTCTACTATTAAATTACGTACAAAAGTAAAAGGTGATTTGGTTGAAGTTAAAGCTCTAATCAAGCACCCTATGGAAACTGGTCTTCGCAAAGATAAGAAAACTAAAGAAAAAATTCCAGCTCATTTCATTCAAGAAGTTATTATTGAAGCGAATGGCAAGCAAGTACTTAGTGCTGACTGGAACACCTCTATTTCTAAAAACCCATACCTGTCTGTTTCTTATAACGGAAAATCAGGTGATACTGTAAAGTTGTCATGGAGTGATAACAAAGGCGAGAAAGATAGCGCTGAATCTACAGTAAAGTAAGTTAAGCTTTTAATTTATGCTTACAAGAAACGCGGCTTTGGCCGCGTTTTTTCGTAGTGGATATTATCATTTGTCTGCACACACTAATTAAACCTAAAAAA
>CAZDMX010000322.1:0-3411 GCA_964506085.1 uncultured Thiothrix sp.
CATAGTGCTGATTCAAACAGGATAGAAATCATTGCAATAAATGGTTTGAAAAGCCAATCCAGGTTCCAGGAGGATTCATTTTCTTTTTTCTTCTTTTCTTTTTTTATTTTTACCCAACGATAAACAGTTTTTTCATTAGATAGCTCTTTTTGTAGCATAATTTTCGCAATAACCTCTGCTGATTTTTCAGCGGGTAGGCGTTGCTTGGAAAAAAATTCCAGTACGGATTCTTCACTGCTTGATTCTTTCGTTAATTTTTTATTTAATTCTTTGCTTGTATCTACTTGTGAGTTATCTGCATATACCAGATTGGAAGAGGTTACTGTAATAGCAAAGACCATCATTGGTAATAAAATAAGAACCGTTAGTTTTCCAGCTTTCCCAGCAATTTTTTTAAGACGCGTGGCGATTTGACGAAACACCAGTTCAATATCCCATGCTTCAAGTTGGGTACGACGATTAATGTACAGGGTGAAGCTGGCGGCGATGTAGAAAGGTTCGATCAAAAATATGGTTAGTGTGTATATAACGTGATCCATAATGCTCAACCATAGCTCAGTATCTTCACCTAAATCATCAGAAAAAAAGAGTCCAATGGCTGTACTTTGAAAAACTTCGGGAAGCAATAATATAATCAATGCGTAGATGGAAAAATACAAGGTCAGCTCAATAAAAATCATCCCTATTGTTAAACCTAATGCGTGAGAATGACCATTTCGTAGCAGTATTTCCTGACGGTCAGCTCGTGGTTTGCCGCGTAGTTGTTCTAATTGCCAAACGGGTAGATTAAAGCCTCGTGAGAAGGAAGGCCGTCGAAAAGTTAATCCGCCTAATAGTCCAGTGTTTTTTACAAGATTGGGTATGGATTGCAATGCTTGTGTCGTTGATAAATGCTCGTTAAAAAGTTTATGACTTAGTATATTCAGCAAAAAACGGTCAAACAGGGGCTTGAGCCACCAAACCAAAAAGAGTGAATACGTTTTGTAGGCATCAGGAACGATAAGAAAACAAATCAACGAAACAGTGGAAAGAAAAATAAACCAGGGGAAGTAAATCTCGCGCCATGAATGACGTATCAATGCAAAGCCAAGATCCATCGCTTCCCATGGGTTGCGAGTGCGAATATTCGCTGTTATTTGATCAAGTTGCATAGGAGTGGTCTTGAAGGCTGTTTTGGTTTTTAGTTCGACCTCGACCCATCATTACAAAATAGGCAATCATCAATGTCCAAAGAACAATGGCTACCGTTAATTTGATAGCCAGTGGCATCCACGCAATGGATGACCAGAAGGCTTCTACGAATGCGGCCATAATGGTCATGGTGGCAGCACCGTACATGATGTTCATGCTGACTTTGCCATTATCAATTAACGCACGTATGCGTGACTTTCGTCCTGGTTTTATAAGGGCAGCTCCGAGTTTCAAGCCAGCTACAGTTGAGAACACTAAGGCAGTCAGTTCTAGTGAGCTATGCCCACTTACAAAGCCCCAAAAAGTACTGTTATATCCAAGTTGTGTTAGATGTCCAGCGACTGCACCTATATACACTCCATTGAAAATAGCAAAGAAAAGAGTACCAATGCCAAATAACAAGCCACCTGCAAAGGTACGAAAATCAATGCCCGTGTTGTTACGAATATAATGCCCAAACATTAGCACATCACTATCTGCTTCACGTTCACGGCCAAAACGCTCATGTAAAGTAGGCTCATACATTCCTTCAATGGAACGCACTGTTGTTCCGTCTAGGACTGAATAAATCAAGTCTGGATTAAACTGTAAAAGAATGAGCATGGTAAAGAAGGGTACATAAAACAATAATGATGCTATCAATACCAGTTTCCATTCTTTACGGATGAGAGTAGGGAAGGTAATTGTAAAATATTCTATGATAGAGCGGATGAAATGAGTTCGGGTTTCATATAAATACTGATGTCCTTGTACGACTATGCGATTTAATCGACTAATCAACAGTGGGCTATACATGCGAGTTTTTGCCATGGCTAAATGATGACAAATCTGACGGTATTGCTGAGGTAGGTCATCAAGCACAGGTGGCTTGGTGTCATCGCCGTGTTTCTTTTTCCACTGTGCTGGGTTCTGTTGAAATTCAATCCAGTGTTCAAAGTGTTGCCACTGAGATTCGTAGCGACTAACAAAAGGTTCTTGCTTAATGCTACTCATCGTTATACTCGTTAGTGCTTGAGGTCTTCTCAAGTGGTTTTGTTTTATTGGGTGAATCTTTGCCCATTAGTCCATTGGCTATCGCATAAAGATAACGAGAGGGTTGTTGTTGATCCTTAACCAATGCGCCTGTCAATTGAGCCAGTTCATCAGATCTTTCTTTATTGAGTGTGTTGATACGATTAGAGAAACTGATCAGAGCTTGTTGTTCTTTAAGCGAGAAGGCGATTTGAGCTTGCTCGGATGGAATGTTTTCAAGTTCCTTATTTTCTACAATGAGGTTTTTATCTTGTGGGAGATAGAGAACGACTGTATTGGCTGCTAAATCACCAAGCCGCTGGAATTTATCACTCAACATCATTGAGATAAAAGCGAAACCATAAAGTAGCGGCAGAAAATCTATGAAACGAATAATATTTCGTACCATTGAAGAACCAAACGATACAGGTGCGCCACTTTCTTGCGCTACATACATGTTAAACATCTTTTTACCGGGTGTCTGTCCACGGTGAAAAACTTCAAAATAAACCGGGTAAAACCATTCGATAAAAAAGATAACAACAGAAGCAATACCCATGCCAAAATTACCTAATAGATTGGCGATAAAGCCAAGAAAAATATAGATAAGTAGTCGAATGAGGATGTCAACAACCCATGCGTATAAACGAGGCACAGGTCCAGCAGGTGTTAGATGAAGGCTAATACCTTCAGGAGTAGCTACGGAATAGGAGGTGTCAATTGGCTGAGCTAGCATTGTTATGATTATTTTACCCTGAGTTTGATGGCTAGAGTATCATTAGTTTTGTTAGCATTACAACCAGTCGAGAAGATAATAAATATACTGACCTTCTGACGATTTAGATGGGCCATGAACGCGAGCAGCATAGTGTTTTTTATCAGGCGATTCATCTGCATAAGCTTGCGCTGCGTCAGTCTTTATGACGACGCAACTAGCAGGAAAACGAGTGCGCTTTTTACGAGGGGCATAGATAACTGCGAACTCGACATTTGATACGGAGGTTTGAGGGTCGTTGGGTACCATGCCGCGCATTTTTCTATCCTTTAACCTAAAAAACTCAGTTGAAACTACTGCGAATGTCTATAGCACTGAATCTAAAGGTTTTCTGTAAAATATTGACTTCACCCGTAGAGTGACTACGAATAAAGCCAAGATTTTCCAGAAATTCCTTTATCTTCAGCACTCTAGTCATTCTCGCTACGTTTCAA
>CAZDMX010000323.1:0-3405 GCA_964506085.1 uncultured Thiothrix sp.
TAATGATTGAGTCGTAGATATTAGTATCATCAGCGTTCTTGGCACCAAAAATAGCAGAGCCGGCAACAAACATATCAGCACCAGCTTCTTTGATTTCTTTGATGTTATTAGCTTTAACACCCCCATCAATTTCAAGACGAATATCATAACCTGACTCATCAATCATTTTACGAACTTGAGCCAATTTAGTGAGTGACGAAGGAATAAAGCTTTGCCCGCCGAAGCCAGGGTTTACTGACATTAATAAAATCAGATCTACTTTATCCATTATATATTCAAGCTCAGTAAGCGGTGTTGCCGGATTAAATACCAAACCCGCTTTACAACCCAAGTCACGAATCACACCTAAAGTACCATCAACATGCTTAGCGGCCTCTGGGTGGAAGCTAATGTAGCTTGCGCCAGCTTTTGCGAAATCAGGAATAACACGATCAACTGGCTCAACCATTAAATGCACATCAATCTCAGCGGTAACGCCGTGTGTACGAAGCGCATCACAAACCAATGGGCCAATCGTTAGGTTAGGTACGTAGTGGTTATCCATTACATCAAAATGAACCACATCAGCGCCTGATGTTAATACGTTATCAACCTCTTCACCCAAACGTGCAAAATCTGCGGAAAGGATAGACGGTGCGATGAAATCTGTCTGACGTGCCATGATGTACTCCAACCTAATAATTCTAAAGTCGGAACTTTACCGTAAATTAACCTTGGTTTCAGCAAATATTCTTATTGATCACGAGTCAATTCAGCATAAATTCACCATCAACCCACATTAACAGGTGCGGTTAAAAGTGATGTCAATGTAAAAAACCACACTCTGTAGGTTGTGGGCAACATAGAAACTCCAACAAAATCAGTCTATTGGGGTTAATTTCTCGGCAACTGCTCCATGCGTTACCCTACCTCCTGTGTCCATACAGTCGTCACCGCACCTACAAAAGCATCACTTTTAAGCACAACCCAGCAATCAGCATAGAAGAGATAACTCCTTGTTTGTAAAATTCTATTTCACCCCATCTCAAATCTAGCCCTGTTCTTTTAGTTATCGGTAGAGAAAAGTTGATGGACGCACATCCGTAATTTCTGTCGTAAAAGCATGCACACCGATAGTTAATTCGATCATAAAAGTAGCACTAACTTAGCAGAATGATGTTTTCCCGTTCATGCCGAGGCAGCTATGCGCTTATTTATTTTCGGTCTTATTTTCTCTGCTTCTCAGGTATTTGCAGAGGTCGATTATTGGCAAGATCAATCAAGTGATTTGAATAACCAACGTGTGTTATCACTAGATATTAATGCGATGAATGAAAAGCTCTTGCGGTCTGATACTGAGGCATTAGAGGTTGATTCTTATGTTGAGAGCAATAAGTACTCTGCAAAAAAAGGTGAATTCCAAGAGCGTGAAATAAACGAGCGAATCATCTCCTTACCCTTTCCCGATGGTGAGGATGCAGAATTCAACGTCGTCGAAACCCATGTAATGGCAGCGGAACTAGCCAACAAATATCCAGCTATAAAAACCTACAAAGTATCGGGTATTAACGAACCGAGTTTGCAAGGGAGAGTGAGTATATCTGAACAGGGATTCCATGCGGCTTTACAAACAAGTGATGGTCGCTCATTTATTATAGAACCTACTACGGGAGCCATTTATCGAAGTGTCTGGAGTGCAGGTCAGCAAAATGCTTATGCGTCAGCTACAAATAATGCGTCAGCTACAAATAATGAGTTTGCTGCAAAAAAGAGTAATCAGTCTGAAATTCAATCTTGTCAGCTCATTCATCATGAACCAGAAATTAGCGCTCAGAGAAAAGGACTAGATATCCACAGACGTACTTTGTCTCCTGTAGAAACTAATATCTACATATTCCGAATTGCAGTCAGTGCTACCCGTAGCTATGTCAATGCTCATGGTGGTACAAAGGCAACTGCAATGGCGGCTATAGCTCAAACTATAAATCGTGTAAATCAGGTTTATGAGCGCGATGCTGGAATCCGTCTGCAATTGGTTGCGAATAATGAGCAACTTATTTTTACTGCAGAAGATCCTTTTTCGGGAAGCCTGAATGACATGCTATCCGAGAACCAGCGTTTGATTGATCGCGTGATTGGTAGTGAAAACTACGATGTGGGGCATTTATTTACTGCTCAAGGTGGCGGTTTAGCTTACGTAGGCTCAGCATGTCGTAGTAATGTCAAGGCAATGGGAATATCGGGCAATATCAGTGTGGGGCGTGAACGCTTTGCACTGGAATTTGTTGCCCATGAGATTGCTCATCAGTTTAGTGCTACCCATACCTTTAACAGCAATCAGGGGTTATGTTCTCCACATAACCGCAACGGATTGACCGCTTATGAGCCTGGTAGTGGCTCAACTATTATGTCGTACATAGGGATTTGCGGTAGTGACAACTTGCAAGGCCATGCAGATGCGATGTTCCATATTGGGTCTATCCAGCAAATAGTAAAGCATAAGAGCACCCACTATGTGAATGGTTGTGGCGTACTGGCTTCAGCGAGTGGCAGCAATAACGAGCCAGTAGTGAATGCTGGGCCTGACTTTACTATCCCGGCTAATACCCCCTTTGAACTTAAAGGTGTGGCATCAGATATTGATCAAGATGTGATGCTTTATAACTGGGAACAAGAAGACTCAGGGCTTGCTTCTCCAGTCGATAAAGACACTGGAAATAATGCACTGTTCCGTAGCTTCTTACCGATTGCATCAACACATCGTACATTCCCCAGAAACGAAATATTGCTTGGAGTAGACGACGCGAAAGGTGAAACATTGCCAACCACCAATCGTCTGATGCACTTTAAATTTATCGCACAAGACTCCAGAGGTGCTTCGGCTACCGATTCAGTGATCATCAATGTAGTGGCTGATGAGAAGTCGTTTCGGCTGCATACACCGCCATTGTATTATACTCAAGGAGAAGCTATAAATGTGACATGGGAGGTGGCGAATACCGATCTCCCCCCAGTTGCCTGTTTATCGGTTGATATTAGTTTGTCATTAGATAATGGTTTGCACTTTGATCAGCTGCTCGCTGATAATATTCCGAACTCAGGTGCTGCTGTTATGAGCTTGCCGAATTCAGTGACAGAACAAACACAAGCACGTCTCAAGCTGAGTTGTAGTGATAATGTATTCTTTTCAGTGTCATCAAGAGCTTTTGGAACAGCCGCAAGAGGAACCCCTATACCTGATAACAGCTCATCATTCACGAGTAGCAATACGATTAGTAGTGGTGCAAATAATACCAGTGGAGGTGGGGGAAACCTGTCCGTGTTGTTGCTTTTATTATTAAGTATATTGTCTTGCTATCGTTTTCTGTTCCATCTAGAGTTCTCGTATTTAAGGAAAAATGCATCTAAATAAAAGATATTTCGTAA
>CAZDMX010000324.1:0-3380 GCA_964506085.1 uncultured Thiothrix sp.
TTAAGAATCCCATTTTGAATACTGAGATTGTCTCCAACATTGTAGTCAATATCATGTTGGATATTGACAATGTCATTGCTGAGGTCTTCATTAGGAATGTTACCACCTACCCAGGTTGTAGCCGATGTCCAGTTACCGTCTTGTCTCGTAGTATAGGACGCCGCCTGTGTGGCATTGATATAACCCATTGTTAGTATCAGAAGCAGTACACAAAAAGTGGAAGTTGGTTTAGTTGATCGATTATTGTGAGTCATTTTAATCATTTTAGTCATTATTATAAGAATATGGTTTATAAATATTTGAGGCGGTTAATTAATTAGAATATTTCAAATATTAGGAAAACAACTGTTAGCAGGTATCGCTCTAATTTCAATAAACGTCTCTGTTTCTTTAACTCCACCTTTTGCAGCACCAATGATACTAATCGGGAAACAGACCTGTGTTGAACCCGCTCTATAAACAGGATCATGAATGGCAATGGAATATTGCGGCGGTAAATAAAGTTTCATCGGATCCGCTCTTTCAGCGCTTTTAAGTATAAGAGCGGATGTTGCAGATATTTTATTATCGAGTGATTTTTTATGGTTGCCTGCACCCCATTGCCAGTTGACAGGGTTTCTGGATACATCCCATGAGTTTGTTTTATTAGCAAATGAGGTGGATACGGTCTGTCCATGTTCGTCAACAGATGAGCAAGTTGAAGGTGCTGTAGATCGTAAATCGTATACACCAGGCCGGTTGCAGGGATCAAGAAAATCCATTTTGCTAAAGGAATTAACCACTTTCCAGGCTTTAGCGACCGCATCATCTGCTGCAATTAATGATTTTTGTTTCTCAATCGAATTACTCGTCATTCTGACTTCATTCGTTGCTGTTTTGGATGATGTCGTGCCTACTACAGTAACAACGGCTAACAGTACTAATGACATAGCTAGAGTTGCATTACCCTTTTGGTTTGTCACTAACTTGTTGTTATATTGATGGTCAGTAGTATTAACTTTTCTTTTATTTTTCATAAACGACACCCTTAGTTAGATATTGAGATGTTAGTGGGATAATTAAATATTCTTAAGCGTCACATAGGTGATATAGGATTTTCTGTATCTTTTATCACCTGAGGAATTACTTTGTGTAAAGGAGAAGGTAGATGAATCAAAGCTGTAGGAATTATCACTGGAAGCAATATTGCTATTCTCACTACTCACTATCAAAGCTACACCAATGGATGCTACTTGATTCCACTCATTACCAGTGGTAACACTCGCTGCATCACTATATTTATCAACAAAGTTGTCTGAGTTAGTGTCAATTCCATAAATAAATTGTAAATCTTCTACATTAGGAATAATTTCGACTGCTTGGGTGATATCAGGGTTGGCGCCTGTTGAGGTGGTTAACACCGCTTCAAATAGTGAATTCCTACCATTACTACCGGTTCTCAACATATACATAACCGTCTCTAACTTACCTACTTCTGAGGCATTGCCATTGCCGAATGCGCTGGTTACAGGTGTTGCCGTATTGCCTGGTGCAGGGCTTGACCCCGCAAACAAGGTAACGGTTGTTTGATTAGCAACAGAGGTATCAACCGTACTGATCTGGAAAATGGCTGCATTATTAATATCAGTAGCTATCAAAATATCTGCTTCATTGAATGCTGAAGAACTATCAAAGGTGATTGAAGTAGAGGTTTGAGCCTGAATGCTTGCAATATTGGTCATTGACTTGAGCATTAACACATCAGAACCACTCACAATATTTGTGATACCCAATAAGGAGCTTCCAGCGTGGTTGTTGTATCCATAAACAGGAGTTTTTATGTCCCAAAGAATACTGTTTGTAGCTGTTGTGGTCAGCGTGTCACTTACCGGGTTGTCAAGAAAACCCGGGAAAAAACCTGAGTAACCCGCAGCACTTATTTTTTTATTAAATCTATTGATAATAAACCGGGCATTTTTTTGAGTATAGGAGGTAGATTCCTGAAGCAAAAATGCCTGCTTATTAGATGCATGAATCGCAATCGCACCACCCATGATAAATATACCGATCATGGAAGCAACCATTAATTCTATCAATGTAAAACCTGCTTGCATTCTCCCTGGTGACTTAACTTGTCTTCCAAAGGAAGATTTTAGGTGGCCGTGCATTTTGATATGTTTTTTTATAATAGGTTTCATAATTGAAGAGTGACTATCTGGGTCATATTATCGCTACTACTGGAATCGATCTTAATAGGGAGTTCTACTTTAATGGCGCATATTCCGCTTGTTGCATCACAGTTAATACCCGCCTTTACTCCAGGAATTGACTGATTTAAATTGCGAAACCAGTTATAAGCCCCACTTTCTGCAATGCTCGGACTCCCCGATGGCTCAAGGCTGGTGCTAAAGGCGACTAAATTGTTGTTCCCATCCAGATCAATATCGAATTCACCCGCCTTGGCAACATCGGAATTTGCTCGAATCTGACCTACTATTTCATCAATACCTATCATGGCTTGTGTATTAACAGATGCAGTAGTTGAGGCATTAATACTAGAAAGCTGCAACCCTGCTATTCCAAGCAGACCAAATGAGGTTACAACGACTGTAATAAGGACTTCAATTAAACTAAACCCTAGTTGTCTTGAAGCTTGCACCTGTCTATATCTGAATTGACGTGAAGTGTGCATTCTCATGGACATGTCGCCCCCTTTGTTACTGAAATAAAACCAGAGAATTCAATCCTCACCGTTCGAGACAATGTGACGTTGTTATCTTGCCTGCATATCCAGAACTCACCGTTTGTGGAAACCGCATTTCCTTGGGGCAAACCAAATGCATCAAATGAAATTGCGCTGCCAAAGCTTGCATTTTTTGATTTTAGTGTTTGCTGAGCACTGCTTGGAATATAGCTAGAAATAACTTCTTCAGCGGCATCAATTATGTTGTCATTATCGGTGTCCAGATAAATATCCCATCCGCCTTGCCAAAACTGATTGTTTGAATTTTTTGCTTGAACAGTAACTTTTCTATTTCTTCTTACGGCTTCATTTTGTGCGCGATAGAGTGCAACTCTTAAGTCGTTGCTGTAGCTTAATGATGTGTTATTTAAATAGATTTCTTTTATAGAAGGGATTGCAGTAGCTAGCATAATCGCTGCGATACTAACAGTGATTAATAATTCTGTGAGTGTAAACCCTGTTTGAATTAATCTAGTTTTCATTATAATTATTATTTATTTACTTGCTTTCTTGAATCAATCTGCGGGTTCTTACATTATATTTTTTCTTGTTGCGTAAAAACTGCTGAGTAATTAATCATCTTTATACTGGCATGTTTTATTATAAACAACATTCCACTCCCTGAATACGACCACTTATCTGGTTATTTGAATTAAAC
>CAZDMX010000325.1:0-3348 GCA_964506085.1 uncultured Thiothrix sp.
TTTATTTATGTGTTCTTATTTACATGTGTTTCCTGTAGTTCAACTACCTCATTCTGTTCTTCATACAACCAGCTATCTAGCAAAGACCATAGAGCATCTATGCCTTCGCCTTTACTAGCTGAAAAAGCTTGCACCGTCAAAGTTGCAGCGTCTGAGGTATGGTACTTTTCTAGTTCTTTTTTTACTTTGAGCAAGGTGCTACTAATTTGCCCACGCTTCAGCTTATCAGACTTATTGAGCAATACGTGAGTGGGTAATTTCTTCTGTGCCGCCCAGCCTAGCATCGTTTTGTCGTATTCTTTCAACGGGTGACGAATATCCATCACCAAGACAAGACCTTTCAATGTCCAGCGTGTATCCAGATAGGTTTCGATAAAATGTTTCCACTGGCGTTTTACTTTGTCCGGCACTTTTGCATAACCATAACCCGGCAAATCGACTAAATAGCGGCCATCAGGAATAGAGAAGAAGTTAATGAGTTGAGTACGTCCAGGTGTTTTACTAGTTCTTGCCAAACTCTTCTGCTGACAAACCCTGTTTAATGAACTGGACTTCCCCGAATTAGAACGCCCTGCAAATGCCACCTCAAAACCAAGTTCAGGAGGAAGAGAAGAAGGACTAGAGGCACTTAATTCAAATTTCGCCTGATGATAATTTTTATTCACTTTAATAATGCTCCAATGGGAGGAGCAGTTTATGGGTATCAAGCCTGTGTTACAACATGAAATCGAATGAAACTCGGCAATTTACCCGTCTAATATTTGCTAATGTATTCCCTGATATGGTATATACAGTCCACAAAATTTAACACTATTTGTTCGCTTTTTATATTGGATAATTAAATGAAAACTTATTTTAAGATTACCTTAGCCACTCTAGCTCTACTCTCCACTACCTGTAGTTTTGCCAATAGTGCGGCTACTGAAGAAAAAGCTGCTGGCGACGTGGCTAAAGGCAAAGAAAAATCAGCAACTTGTGCAGCCTGTCATGGTGCTGATGGCAACAGTGGAAATCCACTATGGCCAAAATTAGCAGGTCAACATGCTAACTATATTGAGAAACAGCTTGCTGATTTCCATGATAAAAAGCGCAACGATGCAACCATGTCGGCAATGGTAGCTCCATTATCACCAGAAGACATCAAAGATATTTCTGCCTACTATGCTGCGCAAACCATCAAACCCGGTGCAGGCAATGAAGAAAAAGTGGATCTTGGCAAAACCATCTATAAAGGCGGCAACCTAACGACTCAAGTGACAGCTTGTGCAGCCTGCCATGGGCCTACAGGAGTAGGAAATCCTGCTGCCAACTACCCTCGTGTAAGTGGTCAGCATGCAGCCTATACTGCTAAACAGTTAAAAGACTTTAAAAAAGGCGATCGTGCCAACGATAGCTCAAGCATCATGAGAAGCATCGCAAAACGCATGAGTGATGAAGAGATTGAGGCTGTGGCTGAATATATCTCAGGCTTGCACTAAGGACTCAGGAGTAAATAACTTACGGAACTTAACTTGCCTTTTTGCTCCAGCTTGAATGATCTAAAATCGTTGCAGAGAATGACTATGCGCCTGCTGAAGCTTCTAAGTTTCGCTAAAGCTCAGCTAAGTACTGAGAGCATCCAATCTGAAACAAAAATTCTGCGTTATAGTTTAGGATGTTATTAAAATCTCAGTCCTAAGCTGTTTAGTCTTGTGCCTCAAGCAAAATTGCTTGAGGCACAAGCTTTTCTATATCCATACAAAGAACACAATAGCTTTATTTATTAACAAACGACTTGCTATACTTACACATCTCTATCACACATTATCATTGTCTCCAATGAACCTTTAGCTGCTGTCATTGTCTTCAAATGTACCCTCATAACGAATCACAGGAATAACAAAGAATGAAACAAAGAACTTTAAAAATAACAACCCTAATGTTACTGGCATTTTTCGGACTTATCGGCTGTTTATCAACTGAAGGCCAAGCAGAGACCGCTACACCCACAAAGTCGGCTAATACTCAATTCGTTGAAGGCAAACACTTTATTGAAATTTTTCCAGAGATGAACACCAACGCAGCAGCCGGGAAAATTGAAGTAGTAGAATTATTCTGGCTAGGTTGCCCACATTGTTATGCACTTGAGCCGACTATTAAAAAGTTTCTAAAAAACAAACCTAGTGATGTTGACTTCCGCCAAGTACCCGCTGTACTTAACCCAAAATGGTCTCTTCACGCGAAAGCTTTTTACACTGCACAGATTCTTGACCCTAAAAATGAAAAACATCTTCTAGATAAACTCTTTAAAGAAGTTCATGAGAAAAATAACAACTTAAACAGCCCAAAAACACTGAAAAAATTCTTTACCGATCAAGGCTATACTGCAACCCAATTTAATAATACCTTTAATTCAATGGCATTAAACGCCGCTATGAGCAATGCAAGAACCGTTAGCGGAGGCTCACAAGCAACATCAGTGCCTACGATCATTGTTAATGGCAAATATCGTACTAGCCCGTACATGGCTGGCGGCGATGAAAATTTAGTGAAAATTATGAAGATGCTGATTCAACAAGAACGGAAATAATCCATGCGTGCCTTCTCACTCTTTGACAACCTGATCAATGAAGTTGATCAATCGCTCAGAACATTGTTTACAACACCTCCTACCACTGAGCGCCCTTATCCGGCGGAAGGTATTAGTGAGGCGGCACCTCTCACCAGCCAGGAAAGAAAACTATCAGCGCAATTGATGCGCATTAATCATGCAGGCGAAATCGCCGCCCAAGGGCTTTATAGAGGGCAGGCGCTAACCGCAAAGCAAGACGATATCCGCGAGCAAATGGAACGCTCAGCGATGGAAGAAAATGATCATTTAAACTGGTGCGAAACCCGAATAAAAGAGCTAGACAGCCACAAAAGCTTCTTTAACCCTGTTTGGTATTGGGGTTCCTTTAGCATTGGAGCTGCGGCAGGTTTAGTAGGAGACAAATGGAGCTTAGGGTTTGTTAAAGAAACAGAAGATCAGGTAGTTCGCCATTTGGAAAGCCATATCGACAAACTACCCGCCAATGATCTACCCGCAATGGCTATCCTGCAAAAAATGAAAGAAGATGAACAACATCATGCAGATGTTGCTGTTAAAGCTGGCAGTGCAAAGCTTCCTTGGCCTATCCGTAAAATTACCATGCCATTAACTGCCAAGGCGATGACAACACTCAGCAAGTATCTATAAGATTTACACCTGAACTAAACTCTGGAAATTTCAGCTATTTTAATGAGTTCCATGAATTAATAGAGGTTCCCTTAAGCTTTAGCTTCTAATTCAGCAACTAGCTTTTCCAGTTTTTCCAGCTTTTCTCTTGT
>CAZDMX010000326.1:0-3337 GCA_964506085.1 uncultured Thiothrix sp.
TTCGTCATCAATAATTAATACGCTTTGTTCGCTCATATTTTCTTGTTCTTGTTATTATCCTAAAACTCAGTTAAAACTACTGCGAATGTCTACAGCACTGAATCTAAAGGTTTTCTAAAAAATGTTGACTTCATCCGTAGAGTGACTACGAATAAAGCAAACATTTCCAGAAATCTCTTTATCTTCAGCATTCTAGCCATCCTCGCTACGTTTCAACTGAGTTTTTATGATTATCGGTTAGCAAAGCTCAGTCTAAAGCAACTTCCATTGCTAGCAAGCTGGACATATTCTAAAGTTGAGCCATTGGCCTGGCTCAGTTCTCTGCACATGAACAAGCCTAACCCTGTTCCTTGTGTGCTGGTTGTGTTAAAAGGTTCGAATAGACGATCCTGTCGTTCTGGTAAAATTCCTTTACCGTTATCTATTACGTTAAGTACCATATTTTTGGTGTGATCAGGTATGCTTACCTGAATTAATAAAGACAGCTTCTTCTTATCATTCTTGGCATATTTAACTGCATTTTTACTCAAGTTCCACATAATCTGATGCAAATGAGCAGGATCAAAATTGACCTCAGCGTCATGCGGCTCTATAAATAAACTTAGCTGCTTTTTATCGAGCTTGTTCTGAATGAGAAAATCTTCGTAGAATTCCTCTAGCCAGGGCTTCAAGAGAATGCTAACGCGCTTTGGATTTTTTCGCCGTGATAAATTTAAAACAGAATCAATAATAGAATTCGTACGCAACGAATTACTGATAATAATCTGGGTAAGTCGTTCATCAGCTTTTGATAGCACCTCTGATTCTGTTAACAGCTGAGCAGCATGGCTGATAGCTCCTAAAGGATTACGTATTTCATGCGCAATACTTGCCGTAAGTTGCCCTAGTGAAGCTAATTTCAAGTCTTGCAATTTTTCCCGTTCCTCTTGTGTGTCTTGTAGATAAATCAATGATGTCTTGTTGGCTCTAGCACCCAGTTGAACAAACCGGGCTCTTACTGCCATTGCCCCTTGATGGTTTACATCAAAACTTGCTGTTTTAGGACGCTGTTTTTCAGACCAGTGCTGATACCAGGCATCCAGTTCAGGGGCAAAGCTACTGAGAGTTTGATCATGCCAAGTTTCGGGATTACCAAGCATGTCAATGGCAGCAGTATTCATCTGTTTAATGTTCCGAGAGTCACGAACAACAATAATTCCTGTCTGCAATTGATCCAGCACGGCTTGATTGAGTTGCGACATGCTGACAAGATCCAGTCCCCAGCGTTTGGCCAGCTTGGCTGTTTGTTGAGCACTTCCTGACCAGTTCATTGCAACCCATGAACTCAACATCATAAATAGCGAAAGAATACCTGTCATAGACAGTTCATTCAGTTGTGCGTTTCCTTGAGACTGAATGTGAAATTCGATGGCAATAAGTGAAATAACAGATAAAGCAGTTATAAATAAAGAGAACTGCCCCGGCTTAAAAAGGTTTGGAATAATAACGGGTAGTACCAACAAGATCCCTAATCCAAAACTAACACCACCACTGGCGTAAATGATTAACAGTAAAGCTAGAATATCGGTAACAGAATTGCCGTAAATCTGTATACCGTATTCAGGCCACTTCATGTAGCCCGCGATATTTTCTAAAATAACCACTACTGTAAAAATAGCGATAACATCATTAAATAACTTGCTGTCAATGATAACGCCTTTTGGCAGCATATGCTCAGTAAGCGCGACAAGCAGTAAAGCCCCCGCAAGAACAAGGCGATAGATATTATAGAGTTGGAGTTGAGCCCAGGGATTTCCTTCCGTACTAAAAAAAGCGATGGGTGCGATGGACGTTATCGGCGCGATATCATAAGTTATTCTAGTCGCTGCCTGGCGTGTTCGAGACTGCAAAATACGAGATTCCCCTGTTTAATAGCTTCATGTTCTGGAATGTGTAAACCACACTCATCACATTTCAGCATTTGCGTTTTCTTGTTTTTGGTATTGGTATCTTTTTTATCGATACGCTTAATTTTATCCAGCTTGTTACGGATAGATTTTACTACAAGATAGCTGACTACAAACAGAATAAGGATGAATAGAAGACGTGGCATGGTGTAAACTCGGAAATAAGAAACTTTATTAAAATGGATGCGTCATGAACCTACATGAATATCAGGCAAAGCAGCTATTCAGTCAGTATCAAATACCTATC
Source organism: uncultured Thiothrix sp. (assembly GCA_964506085.1). Classification (GTDB taxonomy): domain Bacteria; phylum Pseudomonadota; class Gammaproteobacteria; order Thiotrichales; family Thiotrichaceae; genus HyVt-477. The sequence goes on from CAZDMX010000326.1 coordinate 2,194, forward strand.
TTAGCAGGAAAGGCAGTGACATCAGCAGACGATCTGAATCAAGCTATAGATAGTGCTGTAGAAGAATTAGGGGGAGATTCCTGGATAATCAAGGCACAAGTTCATGCGGGTGGTCGTGGCAAAGCAGGTGGTGTTAAAAAAGTAGAGGGAAAGGATGCTTTGAAACAAGCGGCTGTAGACTTGTTGGGTAGCCGACTGGTAACTCATCAGACGGATGCAGCAGGCTTGCCGATCAACGCTGTTTTAATTGAATCACTAGCAGAAATCCAGCAAGAACTGTATTTAGGCTTATTAATAGATCGCAGCAGTCAGCGGATTATCATTATGGCTTCGGCAGCAGGTGGAATGGACATTGAAGAAGTAGCTGCCAACACGCCGGAGAAAATCCTTACCGAAACATTACATCCAGCAGTGGGTTATCAAGGCTATATGGGTCGGAAACTAGCCTTTGGTTTAGGGCTTGAAGGACAACAAATCCGCCAGTTTAGTAGCATGTTAGCAGCATTGATTAAACTCTTTATCGAACAGGATGCTGCCTTGTTAGAAATCAATCCGTTGGTCATTGATGGTGAGGGCAATTTGTTAGCTTTAGATGCCAAACTTAATATTGATGGCAGTGCGATGTATCGGCATCCTGATTTATTAGCCATGAGAGACAAAACTCAAGAAGATGAACGCGAAGCCAGAGCCGCAGAGCATGAGCTAAATTATATTCATCTGGATGGCAATATCGGTTGCATGGTGAATGGTGCAGGTTTGGCAATGGCCACTATGGATTTGATTAAACTGCATGGCGGTCAACCGGCTAATTTTCTTGATGTAGGAGGTGGCACAACGGCAGAGCGAGTTGCAGAAGCTTTCAAAATTATATTATCTGACCCCGCTGTAAAAGGAGTTTTAGTAAATATATTTGGCGGTATTGTTCGTTGTGACTTGATCGCAGAAGGTATTATCAAAGCTGTTGGTGATATGGGAATAACCGTACCCGTGGTAGTTAGATTAGAAGGTACAAACGTGGATCAAGGTAAAGCCATGTTAGCTAGCAGTGGGTTAAATATTATAACCGCAGAAGGCCTGACAGATGCGGCTAAGAAAGTAATCGAGGCTGCGAAAGAAGGTACTACAGCCAAGAAAGGAGAAAACT
>CAZDMX010000327.1:0-3335 GCA_964506085.1 uncultured Thiothrix sp.
TAGATTCAGTGCTATAGGCATTCGCAGTAGTTTCAACTGCGTTTTTTAGGTTCATCCTGACTATTGAAAACGGGCATGTTATTTCAGGGTTGTTACAAACTTCATTTTTGGCTTAAAGTGATATTTATTTAACAGATTGATATAAGTGGGTTAGAAATGCCGATGATTGGTAGGATGGTTGATATAAAGTATCAACCATTATTTGTCAAAGCCTTAGCATGATAAGCAATATGTTCGCCGATATAGGTTGAGATAAAATGATAGCTATGGTCATAACCTTCCCGCATTCTGATATTCACCGGCTGATCCGCTTCATCACAAGCAGCTTGAAAGCTTTCTGGCAACAATTGCTTTTCATCATAGAACTCATCAGCAGTACCTTGATCAATGAGAATATCCTTGACCCTCGCACCATTGATCACCAGTTCAGTTGCATCATAATATTTCCATATTTCCTCATCATAGCCCAGATAAGCACTGAAACAGCCTTTTCCCCAGCCACAGTTGACGGGGTTGCAAATCGGCGAAAAAGCAGAAACAGAGCGATAACTATCAGGGTTTCTGAGGGCGCAAATTAACGCTCCATGGCCACCCATTGAATGACCTGTAACTGATTTAACATCCGGGATTAAGGGTAGGTTTGTCTCTAAAAGTTCAGGCAACTCCTGAGTCACATAGTCATACATCTGGTAATGTTTCGCCCAAGGGTCTTGGGTTGCATTCACATAAAACCCTGCACCTTTGCCAAGATCATAGCGATCAGCTTCATCCGCTACATCGTCGCCGCGTGGACTGGTATCTGGGAAAACAATGGCAATACCATGTACGGCTGCATATCGTTGTGCGCCTGCTTTGGTTCGTGCATTATCATCAGTGCAAGTTAAACCTGACAGCCAATACAAAGCGGGAACATTACCGTTTTCTGCCGCAGGAGGAAGATACACTGAAAAAGTCATTTCACAATTCAGTACACTGGAGTTATGTGTGTAGCGGTTTAAATAACCACCACATTCTTTTGTACTTTCAATTTGTTCGATAGGTTGACGGGTCATTAAGGCTTCCTCAAATATAATGCTTTAACCTAAAAAACTCAGTTGAAACTACTGCGAATGTCTATAGCACTGAATCTAAAGGTTTTCTGGAAAATGTTGACTTCACCCGTAGAATGACTACGAATAAAGCCAAAATTTTCCAGAAATTCCTTTATCTTCATCACTCTAGTCATTCTCGCTACGTTTCAACTGCGTTTTTTAGGTTCAATAAAGTGCTGCTTTTAGAAAATGATAACTGAACGAATGCTTTTGCCTTCATGCATGAGATCAAATGCTTTGTTTATATGTTCCAGTGGCATGGTGTGCGTTACCAAAGAATCCAGTTCTATTTCACCTGCCATATAGCGATCTACATAACTCGGTAATTCAGTACGACCTTTTACGCCCCCAAAAGCTGTGCCAAGCCACTGACGGCCTACTACCAGATTAAAGGGACGAGTTGATATTTCTTGTCCTGCACCCGCAACACCAATGACTACAGACTTGCCCCAACCCATGTGAGTACATTCCAGTGCATCTCTCATCACATGCACATTACCTATACATTCAAACGAGTAATCAGGCCCCCCATTAAAGTTATCCTGCATATACTCAACAAATGAGCCATCAATATCGTTTGGATTGACAAAATCTGTCGCCCCTAACTGCTTGGCAAATTCAAACTTATCAGGGTTAATATCAATACCAATAATACGTTCAGCACCCGCCATTACAGCTCCCTGAATACAGGACAACCCAATGCCACCCAAGCCAAATACAGCAACCGTTGAACCGGGCTCAACTTTTGCCGTATTTAATACAGCGCCAATACCCGTGGTCACACCACAACCAAGCAGACAGACCTTATCCAGAGGAGCTTCTTTATTAATTTTAGCGAGTGCAATTTCAGGAACAACGGTATATTCAGCAAAGGTCGAACAACCCATGTAGTGAAATATGTCTTTATCCTTTTGTGAAAAACGGCGAGTGCCATCAGGCATATAGCCTGTCCAAATAGTTGACGCAATGGTTTGACATAAATTAGATTTGCTGTCATTACAGTATTCACAATCACCACACTCAGCGATGTAAAGCGGAATAACATGATCACCTACTTTTAGTTCCTTAACGCCTGTACCTAATTCAACCACTTCACAGCCACCTTCATGGCCTAAGATACAAGGAAATGAACCTTCAGGATCATCTCCCGAAAGTGTAAAAGCATCCGTGTGGCACACACCGGAAGCAATTACCTTGAGCAGAACCTCTCCTTCTTTAGGTCCCATCACTTCGACTTCTTCAATCTGTAGTGGCTTTTTAGGTTCCCAGGCGACGGCTGCTTTACATTTCATATTAATCTCCTTTGTTAGCAATTCTTTATGAACAGCATATTATCATTCATCCTTTATATTTAGAATGAGAAAATAGAATGAATGTTCATTATAGTCAATTGATCTTTATATTTCTTTAACTTAGGATAGGTTCATGCCTTACTTAAAACGTATTACATCTTGCCCAGAACCCATTGATTGTAAAATCCTGACTGCGGCGTTAGATTTGTTCGTCAACAATGGTTATCACAATGTCTCTGTGCATGAAATACAAAAACAGGCCGATGTCAGCATTGGCTCTATTTACAACCACTTTGGGGGTAAAGAAGGTATTGCTACAGCACTTTATAAGCATATTCTGAATGAAATAGATGAACTGGTAGATGACGTTATAAAAGAGATTGAATCACCAGCGGAGCAGTGTAAAGAAATTATCCGACAACTCTTTGTATATACAGACACACAAAGCAACATCATAGCCTTTGTCTTTCACGCTAAACATACTGAGTTTCTCACCGAGGAACCCTTGATGTGCAATGCTTCCCCCTTTATCAAAATACGGGAGATTATCCAGAAAGGCATGCAAGCCGATGAGTTTATTGAAACTGATGCATGGGTCGCCGCATCCACTATTTTTGGAGGGGCAATTCGGATGATCCAACTCCGCCTAGATGGTCTGATCGAAAAACCTCTGATTGAATATCATGAAGTCGTTATCAAGGCAGCCTGGAGTGGTTTAAATAAAGAGTAGGCATCCAGAAATAGTTGCCGTTCAAAAAGTACATAAACACCCTCTACCTAGCAGAGGGTGTCGCAAAAGCCATGATGGTAGGTTGTGAGTGACGAAGGAACCCAACAAACAGCGTTACGTTGGGGTTCGTGCCTTTGGTAACTGCTCCATGCATTACCCTACTTCCTGTGTCCATACAGTCGTCACCTACAATACTAACTAGTTATGACTGACAAGCATCGC
>CAZDMX010000328.1:0-1694 GCA_964506085.1 uncultured Thiothrix sp.
CCTACCTCCTGTGTCCATACAGTCGTCACCCGCAACCTACAGAATCCACCTTATTTACAATATCTCCTGATGGGAGAAGGTCTTATTAATACTTCACTTTTAATCACACCCTGAAGAACACGGTGAATTGATTCAAGAGAAATTGAAAATCAACCAGCATAGGATTAGTAAGTCATTTTGATGACAATGGTAAATTTGCGTATATTGCAAAGCTATTCCATAAATGACTTGCTAACATGCTGCATACCTTAAACGATTTACCTTTCAATAACCGTTTTGCCACTTTGGGTACTGACTTCTTTCAGAGAGTTACACCTACACCGTTAGAAAACTCATTCCTTATTCATATCAACAAGCAGGCAGCTGAGCTTATTAATCTTTCAACGGACTCCTTGAATGAAGCGGATTTCGTAGACTATTTTAGTGGCGCAAAAACTTTTACTAAGGGTGATCCTTTAGCGATGTTGTATTCCGGTCATCAGTTCGGCCAATATGTACCCCAGTTAGGTGATGGTCGAGCGGTTATGCTCGGTGAGGTTGAAACAAATGATGGTGGTTGGGAGTTGCAACTGAAAGGCTCCGGACAAACACCATTTTCTCGCAATGCTGATGGACGTGCCGTACTCCGCTCCACCATTCGGGAATATTTATGTTCTGAAGCAATGCATGGCTTGGGCATCCCTACTACGCGAGCACTCTGTATTGTCGGTAGTGAAGAGGAGGTGCATCGTGAAAAGCTGGAATATGCAGCCATGCTGGTCAGAATGGCTCCATCGCATGTTCGTTTTGGCAGCTTTGAAGTCTTTTTTCATCGTCGCCAGTTTGATTTGCTGAAACAACTTGCAGACTTTATGCTTGAACATCATTTTCCGGACTGCCTGCAAGCAGATGATCCCTATCAGGCTTTTTTACAAGAAGTTGTAACCCGCACCGCAAAGCTAATGGCTCAGTGGCAATTAGTGGGCTTTGCTCATGGCGTAATGAATACCGATAATATGTCTGTATTGGGCTTAACTCTGGATTATGGCCCCTATGGTTTTCTTGATACGTACAACCCAGGCTTTGTTTGTAATCATTCTGACTATCAAGGGCGTTATGCTTTCCACAGACAACCACAAATGGGTTTGTGGAATCTCAATCAATTTGCACAATCGCTACTTCCGTTACTACATCCTGACGATCCAGAGTTAGCTGTAGAGAAGGCTAAAGAGGTGTTACAAACGTATCAAGCCAGTTACCTTGAAGCTTTTAACCTAGGCATGAACAATAAACTTGGACTTGTACAAGAGCATAAAGATGATCCTGCATTGGCTGCGTCGTTATTAGAAATAATGGCAAAGAACCCTGTTGATTATACCATTTTCTTCCGTAGACTAGCTGACTTACAATGTGACAATCCAGCCAAAGATACGATAATACGTGACTTGTTTATGGATAGAGAAGCGTTTGATAAATGGGCTGTGGAATATCGTCAGCGGCTAGATAAAGAAGGCAGAGAAGATGGACTTCGCAAACAAGCCATGAATCAGATCAATCCAAAATATATTTTGCGCAACTATATGGCTCAGATAGCCATTGAAAAAGCAGATGCTAATGACTTTAGTGAAATAGACAGGATGATGACTCTATTGCAGTCCCCGTTCGATGAACACCCAGAAATGGAAGTTTATGCTGGACATCCGCCGGATTGGGCT
>CAZDMX010000328.1:1794-3333 GCA_964506085.1 uncultured Thiothrix sp.
TATACATATTGTCCCGCGCACCAGCCAGAAGCCCATGCCCATTGAAAATTGTAGCCGCCTAAATGTCCTGTTACATCAATGGTCTCACCTATAAAATATAGCCCTTTAACTTTGCTTGCTTCGAAGGTTTTTGAAGAAAGTTCATGGGTGTCAATGCCTCCTAGTACTACCTCTGCTGTGCGCATACCCTCAGTCCCTGATGGTTGAAAAACAAACAGATGTAGCTGGTTTGCTATTTGCTGTAGCTCTGTAGCATTAAACTGTTTAACAGGTTTATTGGTAAAATGAGTTTCACATAAACGATGGGCTAATCGCTTGGGCAAGAGGATTGATAAGCAATTTTTAAGCTCTGTGTTAGGGTGCTCGTTTTGCTGCTGTTGCAACCAGGAAAGTGCATCGGTTTCTGGTAATAAGTTTACCTTAATGCTATCTCCTTTATTCCAATAGGATGATATTTGTAACATTGCAGGGCCACTAAGACCACGATGAGTAAACAGCATGTGTTCTCTAAAACTCATGTCATTACAACTTACTTCAACTTCTAATGAAATCCCGGAGAGATTTTTAAAGAAGGCTTCCAGTTGTTCTTGGGGGAAAGTAAAAGGAACTAACCCAGCACGAAATGGTAAGTTTTTCAGTCCAAACTTTTTACCGATTTGTAGGCCGAAATCGGTTGAACCCATACGTGGGATTGAAGAGCCACCGGTGGCGATAACAAGTGAATCGCATGTTATCTCCGCTTCATTCATTTGCAGAGAAAAAATCCCTGCCTTTTCTACGATACTCTGAACCGATGTTTCCAAAGTAAGGGTTACATCATATTGCTCGCATTCATCGAGTAGCACTTGCAGAATAGCTTTTGCCTTTTGATCACAGAATAGCTGTCCAAGTGTTTTCTCTTGCCATGTGATCTGGTGCTTTTCTATAAATTGAATAAAATCCCACTGTGTATAACGGGCTAAAGCCGATTTACAAAAGTGCTCATTGTTAGATAGATAAGCTTGCGGGGAAATATACAGATTGGTAAAGTTACAACGCCCACCACCCGATATTAGAATTTTACGCCCGGCTTTTTTTGCTTTGTCGATCAGCTGAACAGTGCGGCCGCGTTTGCCAGCTTCGATGGCGCACATAAGTCCAGCAGCGCCTGCGCCGATAATACACACATCACTATGTTGCTTACTGGCTAAGTTGTTCAACTTCTTGTTGTGTTAGTTCACGGGCATCTTCTTCTAGTAAATCAGGAATGTTATCTTTGATAGGGTAGGCGAGGCGTGCAGATTTAGAGATAAGTTCTTGGTTTTTCTTATCGTAGATCAAAGGCCCTTTGGTGACGGGGCAGACTAGTATTTCGAGCAATTTCTTATCCATTGGTAGATCATACTGTGTTAGTTAGTGTGTTTAAACCTAAAAAACGCAGTTGAAACTCCTTTATCTTCAGCACTCTAGTCATTCTCGCTACGTTTCAACCGAGTTTTTTAGGTTGAACTCAAATACCCAGCTCGGTTATTTTCCGAGATAGGGTGTTTCTTCCCAGTC
>CAZDMX010000329.1:0-3327 GCA_964506085.1 uncultured Thiothrix sp.
AGAAAACCTTTAGATTCAGTGCTATAGACATTCGCAGTAGTTTCAACTGAGTTTTATAGGATCATACACCTCTCGGTAACTGCTCCTGCGTTACCCCTATAGTAAGGATAACCTTAATATAATAGTACGAATAAGGGTATGAAATAGTCACATATTATGATGAATGAGAGTTTTTTAAGGTTAAGTAGATAATCGCCTTAATATATTTGTTGAGTGGGAGAAAGTGGGTCGTTATTTTTCGGAAGCATGCAGCGGCAGGAAAGTGAGGAACAGCATGTTTCACTCACTCTAACAGTAATGATGCTACAGACTTTAACAAGCCTGTAGTGGATTTATTTGGGTTAAGATTTATCGCTATTATAAACAAGTTTTACGGTTTCGTTATTACTGTAGCCATAATAGTTGTCATAACTGTAATAGTCTTTCTTTGAAGATTTAGCCTTGGTTAATACGAAACCAATTATGTTGGCATAGCCAAGATGCAAACGCTTGATAGCATCGGCAATATGAGCCTTTTTCGTCTCGTTACTAGCAACGACAAAGAGTGTTGCGTTTGATCGGTTTGCAAGTATTAAGGCATCAGCAAGCCCTAGGACAGGAGGAGAATCAATAACGATATGATCATACTTAGTAGCCGCATATTCCAGTAATTCAAGCATTCTGTCATCGGAGAGCAATTGTGAAGGACTTGGCGCAGGGGCTCCCGCAGTCACTAAATCAAGACCATCCACACTTGAAGGGATAATGATATCCAGTATGTCGTGATGACCAGATAGATAGTTAGTTAATCCATGCTTATGGGTAGTCTTTAAATACTGGTCAACTTTTGGTTTTCGTAAGTCGGCATCAATTAATAAAACAGACTTATTACTTTCTGCCATGACTATGGCGGCATTAATAGCAGTATTAGACTTTCCTTCGGATGGGGCCGCACTGGTAATATGTAAAATTTTTGGCAAGCCATCAGAATCAATGTATCCAAGATTGGTTATTAGCGAGCGGAAAGCTTCTGCTTCGACAGAGTGTCTATTTTCCAGTATAACGGCTGAATTGGGTCGATGCTTTTTCTTAACAAAAGGGAAGATGCCCAATACAGGAAGATCAGACAGGCTTTCTAATTGCTCAACTGTTCTAATACGATCATCCAGACGTTCGCGAAGAAATGCAATAGCTAACCCCAGCATTAAACCGAGTAGAGATCCGATCAGCACATTACGGGAGGTATTGGGTTTAAACTTTTTATAAGGCACAAACGCCGGATCAACAACTGAAATATTGTTACTGACAACCCCTCCTGCAATGCCAACTTCTTTCATGCGTTGCAACAGATTGTCGTAAAGTTGGCGGTTAGTTTCAACTTCACGTTGCAGCGTTCCATAGCCGATACTTTTATCTCGTTGTGACAGTAAAGCAGCTTTCTTTAGTTCAAGCTTTTCCCCCAGCATGCGTACTTTCTCTCTTGCTGAGTAGAAGCGAGCTTGCAAATCACCCTGTGATTTTCGCTTGATGTTATTCAATTCAACTTTAATTTGACGTTGAGTTTCATTGATCTGCTTTTTAAGTTCAATCATAGCGGGAAAAGCAGGTTTATAAATCTGTAGTTGTTGTTTGTATTTAGTTTCAAGCGAACTACGTTGAGTCTTAAGATTCTGGATGACGGTATTGTCCAGCATGCGGATATCACCAGAGACTTTATGACGCTGGCGGAATTCACTTTCTGCGTAGATGAGTTCTTTCTGAGCTTGTGTGTAGGCATCATTGAGCATATCTAAAGCACTAGATACCAGTGAGTCTTTGGTGTCAGTTTTAATAATCTGTTTTTCTTTGGCATATTTCACCAAATGAGTTTCCGAGGCTTCCAGTTTGCTTTTAGTTAAAGCAAGTTGTTCAGTTAGGTACTGTTTGGCATAGGAGCTAGATTCAGACATGCCCTCTAGATTCATTTCAATAAATTGATCAACCAGTGTATTGGCAGCACTCGCAGCTATTAGTGGATCGAAAGAATCAAAATGAATTTTAACAACATTAGATCGCTTGGAAGGGCTAACCGTCAGATTATTAATGAACTGTATTTCGATAGGCTTTTTGCCAAGATTATTTTTAACAATTCGTTCGCTTTCTTTGGGAATTACAACTGAGGCAGCCCCTGAAAGATAAGCGGTAATTTTTGAAAAGTTGTTCTTTATGCTATCAACCGCATCAGAATAAAAAGGTCTGATACTAGCTTGCTCCTTAAACTTTTCTTCTAAATCCAGTTTATTGATAACACGTCTGGCTAGTTTGTGGCTTTTTATGAGGTCATATTGGGTTTGATGAAAAGTTTGGCTATCAATATTTTTTTCGGCAAAGACATCATCATAGTGAGCAAGCTTGTCTGCTTCGGTATCAATTTTTATACTGGTTGTAGCTCTGTAGATCGGAGTTATTGATAGAGTATAGAGTAGCGTAATTAAAGCAATTACGGCTGTAATAAAGAAAATAAGTGTCTTATGGCGTGAAATGACCCGTAGCAAATCAGCGATATCAATTTCATCTTCATCTGGCTGATCTTGATATCTCATGTCTTTAATCGCCATACCCTGCTGAGAGGAGTTAGTATGGTGAGTGACTACCTGCTGGTGATCCTCCAGTGCGATAATCTGGTTGTTTCGTGAACCATTCATGGGGTGACAATCCTGTTTTAATGCCCGCTCTTCGTTGTTTAATCAGTCTGTTAAATGATCAGCCTTCTATTTGGGGAAAAGTGCTATGCGATCAAGTGTTAGGAGAACTGATAATGTATATGTTACATGTATTGCCCAAAAAAATCTAATGAGCATTAATAAAAACTTAACAGAGTATACGCTTAAATTTTCAACTTTTACAGCCCAATAACTGTCAATCCCAAAGAAGCCCAACTTTGCATGCCGCCTCGATAATATTTAATCTTTGCAGCGGGATAGCCCATTGATAATAATTTCCTGATAGCAGTGGGTGATTGCCCACACCAGACACCGTTACAATACATGACCAAGGTTTTTGCATTGCTGAAATCGAAAGTTTCTCCGCTAATAACTTCGAACTGATCTTCCATTATTTCAAGCGTGCTTGCTGTTTCTTTGAATTCGGTAAAAGGAATATTGACAGCACCAGGAATCAAACCACTGAGTTCAACCCAGGCTGGCGTGCGTGAATCAATAATATTGATCCTTAAAAACGCAGTTGAAACTACTGCGAATGCTTATAGCATTGAACCTAAAGGTTTTCTGGAAAATGTTGACTTCACCGTAGAATGACTACGAATAAAGCCAATGATGTAAAAAGATGAAGGAGGTTATCGTTTGGGAG
>CAZDMX010000330.1:0-2353 GCA_964506085.1 uncultured Thiothrix sp.
GACCAATGGATCGTTCACCACCTACAACAACGGCAATGGTGTTTTGATAACAAACAAATCACCAAATTACTTAAGAACAGCCAAAAACTAGCAAAAGGCTATATGCACTTATCTCATAAAGCCATTCGTGCCATTTTACCCTATTTGAAACAGGTTTCTACTCCTGAAAACAAAGGCATGAATTATGCCGATGCCTGTAAAGCCGCAGGATATCATCATAGTCAGAAGAAGCTCGAAACTCATTATGAACAACTACCTTTCCCTGGTAAGTTGTCTAAATTTGATAAAACGACTAAACCCAGTGAAGTCCAAATTAGTGACTTGCGTAACCCCATGGTGGAACGTGCACTGTATCAGCTTCGTAAAGTAGTCAATGCCATTATTCGTGAATATGGTAAACCTGATATTATACGAGTAGAGATGGCGCGTGATTTAAAAGCGAATAGTAAGCAACGAGAAAGGTACAAAAAACAACAAGATGAAAATGAGGCTAAAAACAAAGCGGCTAAAAAAGCATTAGTTGAATATGGCATAGACCCATCACACACTGACTTAATAAAATACCGCTTGTGGTTAGAATGTAATCGGCAGTGTCCTTATACAGGGAAAGTCATTAATCATAATGATTTATTTGGTGCATACCCACAGTTTGATGTGGAGCACATCATTCCATATTCCCGTTGTCTTGATAATAGCTATATGAATAAGACTCTTTGTTACCGCGAAGAGAATGAAAGAAAGGGCAAACTAACCCCTTGGGAGCTTTATCATTCTGATGAAATGCTTTATGAGGAAATTCGTCAACGTGCCAAAAAATTACCTTATCCTAAGTTTAAACGGTTTGTCTTAGAATCATTACAAGATATGGACGATTTCGTATCACAACAGTTAAACGAAACTCGTTATATTTCTAGAAAAGCGGTTGAATATTTACAGCAACTAAATGATGTTCAAATTGACCCTGTTAAAGGCGGAACAACTGCCCTCTTACGAAGAGCTTGGAGTTTAAATAACCTGCTATCAAACGATGGCGAAAAGAATCGTTTAGACCATCGGCATCATGCGGTAGATGCTCTCGTGGTTGCCATGACCGATAGAAATATGGTTCGACAACTTAATCGTTGGGCATATTTAACTGATGATGGCTGGCTTCGTATTGATGATTATCCTGTTCCTATGCCTGATCTTCGTCAAAAAGCACAAAATAGTGTTAATCAAATACTGATTAGTCATAAGTCTTTACGCAAGGTAAAAGGTGCATTACATGAAGATTCTCTTTATGGAATTACTGGAGAGCTTAGTGCTAATGGCATACCTGAAATTGTCATTCGTAAGAAACTGGCAGAATTAACTGCAAAATCACTTGAGAAGATTAGAGATTCACGCATTCAAAAGCTGGCTTTTAAACATCTTGAAAATAGCGAGGGGAACTATAATAAGGCATTTAAAAATAGTGATAATCCCTTTGGTTTCATAACTAAAAAAGGAACGTTTCAACCTATACGGAAAGTTAGAGTTGTATTAACTCGATCTATTCGTTGCATCGGAAAAGGTAAAACTAAGCGTCACATATGGACACGTAGTAATCACCATATGGAAATCATTGAAACTACGAATAAAAAAGGAGAGTTAATATGGGAAGGAGTAACGGTTAGCACACTTGATGCCTCTCTGAGAGCAAAGCAAGATTTACCTATCATCAACCATAATCATGCAGAAAATAAACAATTCATTTTTGCTCTTCATATAAATGATATGGTTAAATTAACATTTAAAAACAAAGAAATAGTATGTCGAATTCAGAAGCTATCAGATGGAGATATTGAACTACGAAAACACACAGACTCATCTAAAGAACAAAAAAATAGGATTAGAATTACTGCCTGGTCAACACTTAGAAATAGTGGTCTAAAAGTACTAAATGTTGATATGCTAGGAAAAATAAAATGACAAAGAGAATAGTTGAGATCAGTTCAGAGGGTTGTTATGTCCATTTAAAACTATCTCAACTTGTACTTGAAAGAAAAGGAGAAGAAATAGGAACGATCCCTATTGAAGACCTCTCAGTATTAATTCTCGACAATCCACAAATTCTTATTACTCAAGCTTGCTTGCGTGAGTTACTTAAACACAATGTAATGGTTATTTCTTGTGATGAAACTCACCAACCCAACGGGTTATTCCTGCCACTACAATCTAATACATTACAAGCAGAACGATTCACAGCCCAGGCGTTAATGAGCAAGCCACTTAAAAAGCAGTTATGGAAACAAGTGGTCGTAAGTAAAGTTGAGCAACAACATTTTGCCTTAACTCAAATACTAGGCAGAGAAAACACTGGAATATTACCATT
>CAZDMX010000330.1:2363-3314 GCA_964506085.1 uncultured Thiothrix sp.
ACAAAAAAAGTAAGGTCAGGAGACCCTTCGAATATAGAAGGACAAGCAGCGAGACGTTACTGGTCTAAGATATTTGCAGGAGATAACTTTCGTCGTGATCGTGATGCAAACGACCAAAACCGCTATCTAAATTATGGCTATGCCATTTTACGCGCTATTACAACACGCGCTATATGTGCCGCAGGATTACATCCCACACTTGGAATACATCATCATAATAGATACAACGCATACTGCCTCGCGGATGATCTAATGGAACCTTACCGACCCATTGTGGATTTAAAAGTTTATCGTTTAGTCAATGAATTTGGAGGAGAAAATGAAATGAGCCAAGAGATACGTTCTCAACTATTAGCTATAGTGAAAGAAACCGTCATCATTGCAGGAGAGCAGTTTACCCTTCAAGGAGCCATACAAAAAACGGCTCAATCACTGATGAAAGCGATACTTGAGAATACGAAGCAACTTGCTTTGCCTCAAATTTAATGCCCATTTCACCTTATCAGGCCGTGTGGTTAATAACTTTATTTGATCTACCAACAGATACTAAAGCTGCTCGGAAGGCAGCAAGTGGTTTTCGTATGCACTTGTTAAAAAACGGGTTTACCATGTTACAATACTCTGTATATGGTCGCTATTGCCCAAGCGAGGAAAAAGCGCAAGTTCATAGAGGACGTATTAAGCAAGCACTACCCAATGATGGTGAAGTAAGAATCATCACTCTAACTGACGTTCAATTTGGAAAAATGAAAATATTCCAAGGAAAAAGTCGTGGTGAAATTGAAAAAGTACCCGAGCAAATCAGTTTATTCTAGGCTGAACAACCCTATTTCTAAGGTTGTTCATGCACTTACAGAACAGGTAGTGTAACCAAACGGTGATTCCCTGCAAGTCATAGCAAGAAAATTAGCATCATATGACTGCAATAGAGTGTAACCAAACTCTGAATCC
>CAZDMX010000331.1:0-3284 GCA_964506085.1 uncultured Thiothrix sp.
GCAATTAAAATGTCCTGCTTCTGCGTTGTGAAACTTCGCAATAGCCCTGCTATTATGAGCGTTTCACGCCTTGAATTAGAGCAGTTTAATCACAATCTGTTCGCCCCAGACTTGTTTATAAGCTCCCCGGAAATAAACTATCAATAGTTATGCAATGGCTTCTACGCTTCAGAGTATGCATCATTATCTGTATTGCAGTGGTACTGATATCGACTGCAGTAATATTCAGTGCCTTACGTGCTGTGCTTCCGTATGCGACCGGTTATAAAGCAGAGATACAGCAAGAACTAAGTCGACAGATTGGCTTGCCAGTAGAGATCGATAGGATCGACGCTGCCATTCACGGATTCTCGCCTAGGCTGAAACTACTAGGCGTTTCCATCTTTGATGAAAAAAATAAAGTCCCTTTATTTAATTTTGAAGAAGCATTTGTCGAACTAGACTCAATTGCTTCGATTCTCCGTGGCGAATTTATTGTCGATGATGTCGGTCTGGTCGGCGCTGATATTTCGATCGAAAAACTTTCAGACAATGAATGGATGATTCAGGGAATAAAAATCACCAATGAAGGTGAGAGCGTATTGCCTGAACAGTTTATCTACATGTTGCAAAATGCAGACTACCTCTTGCATGACAGTAATATTCACTATCAAGATCACACGGGCGAAAAAACAAACTTTAGTTTGGTGAATGTTAATATTGATGTTAGAAACAGTTTCAATAATCATGACATCAAACTATCTATGTATCTGCCAGAAGCGTACGGTCGTGATTTGGTTATTGTCGCAAATCTAAATGGTAATTACGATGAGCTCGATGGTGATGTTTATATAGATGTTAGTCAGTTAAATATTAAACAGTGGAATAATAAATTTAATATTATCGAAAATTATAATGTAGAAGGCATTGTCGATTTAAATTTATGGCTTACTCTGGATGATAGTAATATACAGTCCTTAATATCAAAATTTTCGATTAATAATTTCTTTGTTGAAAATACTAAAACGAAAAAATTATGGCAGACGAATTATTTGGCATCGAATATTCGTTATGTTTTAGATGAAGAACACTGGAATATAGCGGTTACTGATTTTCAACATGGCGAACAGAAAAAAGCATCGTGGGGACAAAAAGCGACGATAGTAGCCAGTGATAATGCCAGTAATTATTACCTAAATGCCGATTTTATTCGAGTGCAGGATGCCATAAAAATTGCAGAGGTCTTTCTCAATAAAGATCAGTTGACTGATTTAGTTGCGTTGAATGCACATCAGGTAAAGGTTGATCTTTACAATCTAAGTCTTCAATTGCCTAAGGATCAATCTGAACAGTCATTGTTGAACGACCTCTATCTGGATACAACTCTATTAGATTTATCTATACTGGATGAATCCAGTGGAATAAGTGTTACGGGTGCAGATGGGCGTGTCATTTTTGAAAATGGTCATGCCGATATCCAGTTAAGTAGCAATGATGTAACTGTGGAAATTAAAAATTTATTCAGAGAGCCAATACATGCAGATACTTTGTCCGGCGATATATCTGTTGATTACGATGGCAATACGTGGCGAATTCAGAGTGAACAATTGCAGCTGAAAAACAATCATATTAATACGTTCACTCGTTTGGATATTATGTCTACAGGAACGGATGATGTTTTTGCTGATATACAGACAAACTTTTATGACGGTTATGGTAAATATGCGAGACATTATTTACCCGTCGGTGTGATGTCGGATGGCTTAGTGTATTGGCTTGATATGGCTATTACTGATGGTTATGTTCCAAACGGATCTTTCTTCTTACACGGCAACGTTAACCATTTTCCATTTGATAATCATGAAGGTGCTTTTCAGGTATTGCTTTCGCCGCAGGATGTGAGCATGCAGTTTCTGGAAGGTTGGCCTATGGTTACAGATACATCTGCAACCTTAAAATTCCATAATCGATCACTGTTTTTATATGATGGCAAAGGTAAAACGCTGGATGCCTCGTTATTTAATGGTTACGCTGAAATTATCGATTTAGATGTGCCGCACTTAAGTTTTACCACTGATGCGCATGGCACAAACAGGGGGATTCAATCATATATATGGAATAGCGGGTTAAATGACGTGATGGGTGATGTCATGCGTCTGTTTCAGTTAGAAGGTGAAAGTGATCTAAGTTTAAATCTTGAAATTCCGCTTGATGCCGATGAGATTAATGTTGGGGTAAAAGGCCGTATTAAATTTATTGATACTGAAATGTATTATTCCGCACTGGGTTATGAGCTTAAAGGTATAAATGGTGTGGTGGATTTTACTGAAGACAGTATTTTTGCAGACGCTATGAATGCAAAGATTCAGGGAAGGGATGTTAAGCTTAATGCCTTCACTCGAAATGTTAATAACAAGCGTGTAGCGGTCTTTCATCTGGATGGCGTGATGTCAGTAGATTATCTATTACAAAGCTATGAATGGATTCCAGAGCATTGGTTATCGGGATCCTCTAATTGGGCAGTTGATATCGAAGTGCCTTATGAACCCGAAGAGTACCTTGTGCACATTAAAACGCACTCCTATTTGGAAGATGTCGTGCTTCAATTATCCGGTAAAGTAAATAAGTCAGCGAAGACTCGTGTGTTTCTCTCAGCTGAGATTGATGTGTTAGATAATAATGGTCTGCGTGTAGAGACGGTAGCAAAAACGGTAGGGGGCTCAGAACAGGAAGCAGTAACTCTTTATGATATTTTTGCGCTACGAGATGATAATGACCTCTGGAATTTTAATATTAAATCTCAATACATGATGGGTAAGGGTGCGTTTACTGAAGGGCTGGGGCGTGATACACAGGTTGTGTTAGATCTGGAAAGTTTTGATGTGCATTCAATGTTTTATAAGAGCGATAAAGATGGTAATGAACCCATAAATCCAACCACTATTCCACCGCTAAGTTGGAAGGTTGAAAAAGTATTGTGGGATGGCTGGACTTTCACCGACGTGATAGTTGAAACAGATTGGCATAAGCATGGCATGATGATTAATACCTTCTCCTTAAAAGGTAAAAAGATGAGTTTTGATGCACGCGGTACCTGGCTTCGAAACTGGCGTGATACGCAGGAAACCGTCATGGAAGGCTCAATTAATAGTAGCAATCTAGGCGTGACACTGTCAGATTTGGGGTTTGAGCGGAGTATCAATCGTAGTACATACAGTGCAACGTTTAATTCAAGGTGGTCAGCGGAACCGTATGGTTTGTCCTGGGCAAACATGACAGGTAAAACTGAATTCGAAATGATAAAA
>CAZDMX010000332.1:0-3278 GCA_964506085.1 uncultured Thiothrix sp.
AGGGCTGTTGGGTTATGTGGTACCGAAAGTAGTAGCGGTGTTTCAAGACATGGATCAAGAGCTGCCGTTATTAACACAAGCAATACTGGCACTCAGTGATTTCATTACGGGTTATGGCATCTACGTTGTTATTGGAGTAGTCATCTTTGTATTTCTCTTCAAACGGCTATTACTCCTCCCGGAATGGCGCTATCGTTTCGATCATTTCAAACTTAAAATCCCCCTGATTGGTCGATTAGTTCGTGGTTCAAATACCGCCAGCTTTGCTCGAACCCTGAGTATTTTGTCTTCAAGTGGAGTACCCATCCTTGATTCCCTGAGTATCTCTGCACAAGTCATGCAGAACGTACCGATGAGACAAGCTGTTGAACAAGCAGCGATCAAAGTTCGAGAAGGGACACCCATTCACAAAGCACTAGAAAGCTCGGGCTATTTCCCCCCCATGACAGTGTATTTAATTGCCAGTGGTGAAAGTAGTGGTAAGCTAGATGATATGTTAGAACGTGCAGCTACCCAGCAAGAGCGTGAAACAGATACAACACTCACTTCATTGCTCAGTATTTTTGAACCCGTTCTTATTATCATAATGGGCATTATTGTACTGTTGATCGTACTGGCTATCTTGTTACCTATTTTCGAGCTTAATGATCTGGTTCAGTAGGTTAATTGGATTCTTCCTGTGCCGATGTTGTTTTTGATTTCATAGACTTCTAATTTCGGCCTATAATAGGTGATCGCTTTAGAGAGAAGAAATTGGACGATTATCCAAAACATGCGTTACCAGAAGGTAAAATAGCAACAACTCGTGTTGTTGCTATGCCAGCTGATACGAATCCCGCAGGTGATATCTTTGGGGGCTGGATTATGTCCCAAGTTGATTTGGCGGGTGGTGTCGCGGCAACTCAACGTGTAGGTGGACGAGTTGTTACAGTTGCCGTTAACTCCTTTCACTTTGATCAGCCGGTTTATGTGGGCGACCTAGTTAGTTGTTACGCTACGGTGAAAAAAGTGGGCAAGACTTCACTCATGGTCAATGTCGTTGTTTATGCCGAACGTAATCGCCAGCAACAGGAAATTGTGAAGGTTACCAGAGCCAAATTGGTCTACGTGGCTATTGATACTCATGGTAAGCCAGTGGCCATAGGCTAACCATGTGCATCACAATCAACAATCAATTACATCCCATTTCCAAACTTATCATTATGAGTGACGCCACTGTCTCTAACTTGCTTTAAAGCAATTGAGTATTGATTTAAAATCCCTAATGCAAAGGAAATACGTTCTTTAAAATAGCCATCTGCATCCGCGTTGTTATCAGCTTCGTCCTCATTCAAGACAGATTCAACATTCCTGATAATTAATTGTTCAGGTATGTAGCATAAGCGATTATTTTTCGTACTATTCATGCGCATTTCCGCAACGGAGTATGCTCCGCCATCTGATGATGAAACACCTACCAACAGTGCTGGCTTATTACCTATTTGATATCTATTGTGCATCAATAGAAAATTCTTCAATGCAGCTGGAGCCATGCCATGATATTCCGGCACTATGATCACAAAGCCATCACTTGATTCTAATTCTTTAGACACTGGGTCTAATAAATTTTTCCAGTCCTGGTCTCCATCCCAAATACTCTCATCCCATAATGGATAAGGCTTTTCAGTCATGCTGATTAAATGCGTTTGTTGGCAAAAATTCTCCTCAGTAAGCGCACCCAATATATATTTAGCTACTTTAAGGCTTTGTGAATTTTTTGCATGGCGCTGACTGCCATTGATAACGGTTATTTTCATTTTTAATTTTTCCTTTATTTTTAACTGCAAACAAACATTTTATGGCTCTGACGCGTTGTGAACTTTCCCAAAGACTGTACAATAAAACACAAACTTGGCTACCATTTTTAAACCTAGGAGGCTATCCGAGCACTAGAAGCATAGCGAAATCATCCTTGATATATGGTAGTGGGTTAAATCTGTCGTTTATAATTAGCTAAACTTTATGTTCCACATCCTTCGACAAGCTCAGGATGTTCGTTTCAAGCTTTGTCCGAGCATCCTGAGCTTTGTCGAAGGGTGCGGCGATAAAAGCAAATAATCACAGGTTTAACCCACTACCGATATATGATTATTGTTCGATCGAATGAGGCGAATAGCCCTAGCTCTTTAACAAATTCGATCGGAAAATAGGTATATATCAGGGTGGATTGCAGTAGCTTTTTAGTTCTCAGACAGCCTCCTAGAATCCTATCATGGTCATAAGGTCACATAGGGAATAATCTACTATTTATGTCATTACTTCTTTTTATTTTAGCCGCTATTGGGGGCTTTATTTTCCTAATAGCTTACATCATCCTTGTTGTAGCATCATTCAGGCATCATACGGTAACTGGACTTATTTCCCTGATACCGGGTATTAACCTGGTCGTGCTGCCTACCATTTTGGGGAAAACTGGCAAAGCATTTCCTGCCAGTGTTTTCGGTCTCGCCTTGGCCTTGGTTGCCTGGTATGCCGGTGGTCATCATTATTTACAAGACTATCAGCAAAATAGCCTTGCTATCACACAAGAAGCTAACGTTTCTGAAAGCTCTATAAGCCCCAAAAACGTTGTCCGTAAAACCAAGGAATTACCATTACCCTCAAAGCCTCTTTACTATATTGTCTACACAAAAGTTGATAACGATGAATTAGGCAATTTGATTAACCAGTATATCCGAGTTAAGCTTGTTGATGATCGGGAACTTGAAGGGCGAAATATCGAAACCACAGCAACCTCCTTGTTGCTCAAAACTCATAACAATAACAAAGATCAAGTTGTTAAAATTTCCCTCAAACATATTCTTACTATCGAAAAACTAGAAACAAAAAGCTAGGGCCGATTAATGCAACGTGTATTTATCTATAGATGCGAACATAAAAAAGGCACATATCTTTACTTGCCTGAAAAGGACAATTTTGATGATGTGCCCGATTCTCTTATCAAGCTATTAGGAGATTTTAGCTTTTCCTTCGATTTTGATTTGGACAAGGATCGGAAGCTCACCCGCACCAATGCCACTGAAGTTTTAAAAGATATTGAAGAAGATGGTTATCACCTTCAATTAGCTCCTTCAAAGTATAAACACGAACTATAAATTAACCTGTAACCTTGTCTTGTATGAACACACTGAGGATCCTAGGATAAAACCCCCATCATCAAAGCTATTGATCAAGCAACTTGATCCTAAAAAACGCAGTTGAAACTACTGCGAATGCCTATAGCACTGAACCTAAAGGTT
>CAZDMX010000333.1:0-3275 GCA_964506085.1 uncultured Thiothrix sp.
GAGAGCTGTTGGAGCTCGTTTAAGCCGCATCTCTTTTATATTAATAATACTTTGCCCTACCATGGCACAGCCACCCATACCACCGAAAGCGCCTGTAACCGTATTGGCAACCCCTTGACCAATACATTCGCGGTTTGGTTGGCCGCGTGTTTCTGTTAATTCATCTACAAGGTTTAATGTCAGTAAACTTTCAATTAAACCCACCATCGCCATAATGAAGGCATAAGGTAGAACAGTTTTGAAGGCTTCGAAGGTTAGGGGTATTTCAGGTAGGTGAAATGAAGGTAATCCACCTTTGATTGAGGCCATATCACCAACGGTTCTGGTGTCTAATCCCAACCCTATAGTAATAAGGCTTCCCGCGAGGATAGCAACCAGCGTAGAAGGAATGGCGGTTGTTAGCTTGGGTAGAAACTTGATGGTCAGCATGGTTAAAGCAATTAGCCCTAACATGATGTAGAGCGGTGTACCCGTTAGCCATTGCATCACACCTTCTGCATCAGGTGCTTTAAACTGTTGCAGCTGAGCCAGAAATATGACGAGTGCCAAACCATTTACAAAACCTAAAAAAACAGGGTGAGGGACTAGGCGGATGAATTTCCCCAGTTTTAACACGCCAAACACGATCTGAATAAAGCCCATCAAGATGACTGCCGCTAACAGATATTCAACCCCGTGGTTCATCACTAGAGCGACCACTACGACTGCAATTGCACCTGTTGCGCCTGAGATCATCCCTGGTCTGCCGCCTAGAATCGCCGTAACTAATCCCATGATGAAAGCAGCATACAAGCCTACTAAAGGATGTACGTGCGCCACAAAAGCAAATGCCACGGCTTCTGGCACAAGTGCCAAAGCGACGGTTAAACCTGAAAGCGTATCGTTTTTAATGTTTTGAGGAGAGTTTTTTCTTATCAGACTAAACATGTTTATTCTTGTTAAGTATTGTATTCAACCTAAAAAACGCAGTTGAAACTACTGCGAATGTCTATAGCACTGAATCTAAAGGTTTTCTGGAAAATTCTGACTTCACCCGTAGAGTGACTACGAATAAAGCCAAAATTTTACAGAAATTCCATTATCTTCAGCACTCTAGTCATTCTCGCTACGTTTCAACTGAGTTTTTTAGGTTCAACTCGAATTGAATTGAGAGAATGGATTGTGTTTTTTAGGATTAACTGCAATAAAAAAAGCCGAGCAATAGCTCGGCCTTTAAATGAATTACCAGAAACTAGATATACAAACAGATATCTGAATCACCAGCAAATTCGAAGAACGTGGCAGCACCAACGTAGTCGATATCATCAATAAAATCATTTTTAGCATCGAAACCAAATAGGTCAACCGTCATCTGACAGGCCAAAAACTTTACTTCAGCTTCTTGACACATTTCACGTAAGTCAGGGATTGTTGCTACGCCATTTTTAGCAATTGTTTTTTTCATCAGCGTAGTTGCAAGATTTTCATAACCAGGAATAATAGCTTGGATAGCATTAGGGATATTCCAGTTTATATTTTGGAACCATTGTGGCCCCATTGGCATTTTCATAGGCATGCCAGGGTTGCCCAACGGGCTAACTTTCAAGCAGCTTAAGTCTTTCTTAAGCATCTGTAAGCCATAGAAAGTAAAAAACACTTCAACTTCATAATCAAGTGCCGCAGCAGTTGAGGCAAGAATAAAAGGAGGGTAAGCCCAGTCCAGCGTTCCTTTGGTTGCGATCATCGCAAGTTTCTTTTGATTAGACATATTTATAATCTCTCATAGAGTTTTCGAATAGGTTTGCCTAGATTATATCAAAGATCAGTAGTAAATAATATTCTAATTGTCAAGTATAGTCTTCAAACCCGCTTTTTTAGCTTCCTTCTAATGGTTATTTAACCCGCATTTAGAGCGCTAGGCTGAACAACTGGAAACCCTGACTGATACCAACGTACAATCCCACCACTTAGATTCAACGCTTCAATACCTGTGTTTTGTTTAACAAAACCACAAGCCTGGCCAGAACGTGCTCCGGTGCGGCAATAAAACACGATAGTTTCGTCTTTAGGCAAATCATTCAAGCGTGCAGGTAATGTGTGAAGAGGCATGAATTCGCCATCTTCGATAATGCCCTGATTGTATTCAGCTTCTGAGCGGACATCGATCAATTTGATCTTTTCACCGTCGTCTATCATCTTCTTTAAACCATTTGCATCAATTTCTTTTATTCCAAACACTATCCATGCCCTCTATATTCGTATATATTAATACACTAATTTACAGTCTTTAATCTAAAAGTCAACCCTCATATGAATAAGTACTTATGTTAGAATAAGTTACTGAAATATAGTAACACTTATTAGTCACTCAGCTAGTCACAGATAACCATGATTAAATCACACGCACACGTTCATCAAAGAATATTAAACCGGATCGGCAAACACCCTTATTTTCATGATGATCGCCATTCTGTGCGTAAAAATGAAATGCGCTGGCTCACGGTTGAACGGACATCAATTCCTATCAAGAATCTGGCTGAATCTATAGAGGGTATGACGATAGTCCAGCTAACCGATCTCCACCTCCATCCTTTTACTCAAATTGAACATATCAATAGAGCCGTCTACTTAGCAAATTCACTAAAGCCTGACGTTATTTTGCTTACGGGTGATTATGTTTGGCACGATGCGCGGGATATTCTGGAATTAGCCCCCTCATTAGCTAATCTAAATGCTAAATATGGCGTGTTCTCGGTATTGGGAAACCATGAGTACAAGACTGATCCTGTGCTAGTTACAGAGACGTTTGAAAACATCGGCATTCCCGTGTTTAAGAATCAAGCCATTGATTTACAGGTAGGTAAAAGCTTGCTGTATTTGGCGGGTATCGATGATGGTTGGTTAGGCAACCCGGATATTAAAAAAACGATGCAAGCACATCGTGGGGACATGCCCGTCGTGTTAATGGCACATGAGCCGGACATGATTGATTGGTACTCAGATGATACTCGCATAAATTTACAGGTTTCAGGTCATACCCACGGTGGGCAGATACAATCGGCAGCCAATAAACCTTTAGTGCGTCCTTATCTGGGGCGTAAATATGTACAAGGCTTGCATAGAGTCAATGAAAGCTGGGTTTATACCAGCCGAGGAATTGGAACTACGGGTATTCCGCTTCGACGCAACTGCGCGCCAGAGGTTACACATCTCACGTTGGTTAGAGCCTAAACCCCGAATATTAAAAGTATCATAAGCTTTGTTGCATAATCCGTTTAGGTTTTAAGCAATTCTCC
>CAZDMX010000334.1:0-3268 GCA_964506085.1 uncultured Thiothrix sp.
AATTTGATCAGAAACAAAAATATGGAGTAACCTTGGTAAGTCCTTTAACCTAAAAAACGCAGTAGTTTCAACTGCGTTTTTTAGGTTTACGTCAAATCACCTTATTTAATTCGTTTAAGCGCAAATAGACCCATTAACAAAAATAATATCACTGGGAAAAAGGCACTTAACACAGGTGGGAAATTATAGACTATGCCTATTTCATTAAGGATGCGGTTTATCAAGAAGAAGACTATACCTACAGTAATTCCGATAAATAGCCTAAATCCACCGCCAGCACTACGCTGAGATGTAAATAAAAAAGGCATCGCAAGTATTAACATGACCAGTGCTGAAAAAGGGGTCGAGAAGTGTTTCCAGAAAGCGAGTTTAAACTTGTCGGCGCTGAGGTTATTGCTTTCTTGATGCTCAATAAGTTTGGTTAATTGTAGTGAAGAAAGATGTGCAGGGTCGGCCTCTGTCACTTTGAGAATTTCTGGGTCAATAAGAACGGTAGTGTAGGCCGTATCAACGTTGTCCTTATGGATAGCATTATCTTTGAAAGTGCGGGTAGTGACGTTGTGCAACTTCCATTGATTGTTGCTAAATTCTGCCGTGTCAATGGTAGTTAGATCCTTAAGATGTTTATAATTATCTGATACGCGATAAATAGTAATATCAACTAGACGTTGATTAGAAATGACTTTTCCGATTTGGATTATTTCCTGTTTCTCTTTTATCCATAGGCCTCGATCAGAGGTTAGTGCAACGTTATTGTTTTTTTGTACCGCTTTAAAGTTGGTTGCGTAGCGATCAGTAGCGGGAACGATCCATTCGCCTAAGGCAAAAGTAATCAACGCCAGAAACAACCCCAACTGTAGTGTTGCTATAGTAATTTGCTGGATAGAGACACCAGCAGCTCGCATTGCGGTGAATTCTGAGTTAGCGGATAGCCTGCCAAGACCTAATAAAGCACCCACAAGGATAGAGGTTGGGAAATATTCATATAACCTTTCGGGAAGTGTATAGACAATATAGAGTACGGCTTGCAGAGTTCCATAACTATCATCGGTATCTTTTAGCTCATTAATCAAGGCAAAAAAACTATCTAGTAAAACCAGAGCAAACCATGCCATGACGATTCCACCCAGCGCATTTTTCCAGAGATAGCGGTTTAGGATGTTCACGCTAGCTTGCTCTTTCTTTTACCATACCGACGTTTCAGCATCCAGGAACCTAATATAATAAAAATAAGATGCACCCACCATAACCCTAACCAGCTAGGAAGGGTTGCCTTCTCTATCATTGAGACAGCGGTGATAAGTAGATTAAAATAAATAGCAAACAGTAAAATCCCTAAAGCGAGTTTGCCGAAACGTCCTTGCCTAGGAGTTGAATAGCTTAATGGGAAAGCCAGAAAAGCCATCACTGGCGCAGCTAAAATAACTGCAAAACGCCAGTGTAGTTCTGCCTTGGCTTCTAATGAGTCGTCTTTGAAGAGTTGCAGGGTGGGGGTAGAATCCAGGTCTATAGATGAAGACACATTCAAAGGAGGAATGCGTACTCCATGTTCGGCAAAATGAAATACTTTAAACTCATCTGTTTTCAAGTCTCGCCCATAACGGCTTCCACTATTAATTTGTAGTACCCGGTCGCCACTTCTCTTATCTAGAAACAAGATAGCACCTTCTGCGAGAATGATATTTTCTTCATCACCGACCTGGCTATGCATAAAGAACCGTTCCATCACTACCTGGTCTTCGTCAAGGTCTTCAATAAATAAGGTAAACTGATGTTCACCCCGTCCAGCTTGCATGAATTCACCCACAGGAATCCCCGCTGATTCTGGTCGTTGTCGAACCTCATTCTTGATCTCGTTATTTAACTCTTCAACCTGAGGAACAACCCATAAAACCAGCACAGCGACAATGAGTGTTAATGGAATAACAAATCGGGCAATACCTTTGTAGAACTCGGTTGGTCCTACGCCGGCAGCATTGAGTGCTTCCATTTCATGGTCTTGATACAGTCGACCAAAAGCTAACATCATGCCGATCAAAAGAGCAATGGGAACTAGCTGTAAAGCACCACTAATAGAGCCAAGCAATACCATCTTTCCGAGTACATCTAAGGGTAAATCTCCAGTACTTACTTTGGCTAGCAGTTTTACAAAGGTATTGCCGACAATAATTAACAACAGTATCAGCATGGTGGCTAAAAATGACCATTTTATCTCTTTGGAAACGTAGCGAGAAATGATCATTGGCAATTTGATTCTGGGTGGCTTTGTGAATAATGCTGATAAAAGTCTTTATCTTTACTTTTAAAGCGCTTGTGGGTCCATAGGTATTGTTCAGGAAACTCTTTTACTTGTGATTCTATCAGCTGATTAATACGTGTAGTGTCTTGTTCTGCATTCTTACCCGGAAAATCATTTATGGGGGGTAAGAACCGTAGTAGATAGCCGTCATTTTTATCCCCTAGTCGAACTGTAAAAAAAGGAATAACCGTCGCACCGGATAATTTAGCAAAACGAGAGGTTGCAGAATTGGTAGATGTTGGGATTCCAAAAAAAGGCACGACGACACTATTTTTGCCTCGATAACTTTGATCTTGTGCATACCAAAGCGGAAAGCCACTTTTGAGGCTTTTAAGCATTTCACGTATCTGGGCATTAGTGATGGCTTTGCCATAGCGTTTTGTTCTTACTTTAGCTATTTGATGTTCAATGAGTTTGTTTTGATGGGGGCGATAGACCACATGCAATTGAAGCTCGGGATAAAGCAGAGTGAGCAAGCGCCCTCCTAGCTCTAAACTGGTAAAATGTGCACTGAGTAAAAGAATGTTTTCACCTTTTTTGAGAGCCTCGGTTAAATGCTCTTCGCCCTCTGTATGGAGTAAGGGTTTTAGTGTCTGATCCGATCCCCACCAGCTTAAGGATGCTTCCAGAAAACCTTGTGCAAGAGAAATAAAATGCTGCTGGTTTAAGGCTTTGCGTTCATTGAGGGTAAGGTGAGGAAATACCAGTTCCAGATTGATACAACAAATTTTGCGGCGTTTTTTAAGTAGTGTATAGAAGACGATGCCCAGTCCTTTACCAAGAGCCATTTGTAGTCGCCAGGGTAGGGAAGCCGTGAGTCGTAGCAGCCCTAATCCCAACCACACTAACCAGTAACGAGGGTGGAAATAAGTCATAGGCTAGATACTCAACAAGTCAGAGGCTGTGCTTCACTAGTACTAAGGACTCAGGAGTAAATAACTTACGGAACTTAACTTGCCTTTTTGCCCC
>CAZDMX010000335.1:0-3243 GCA_964506085.1 uncultured Thiothrix sp.
TTATATATACTTATAACTCCTTGGCTGCCTAGATTGTAGGGCTGTTCAATGCTAAAGAAAATAAACTCCCTCTCCCCTTTTGGGGGAGGGCTGTGGAGGGAGCTTTTGTCTGTTGAATGAACAGTTTTATAGCATTGAACAGCCCTAGCCCAAGTTGTTCAATACTAGCTTTTATTGTACAAGTAGCCAATACTGAAATGAATCTTGCAAAGGAATTTAATGTATCTCTTGTGCTTTTCCTCACTATTTTTAATAGTACATTCATAGAGACTAACCCAATACTAAGCTATAGTTAAATTAGATTAGCTGAGGTTGATGCATTTATAGAGAAGCTGAGATTAAGCATTTATCACTACGCCGAAGCATTCGTTGCTGAGCGCAGTCAAAGCACGTTTGGAGACTACCCATGACTAAGCATACCGTCACACTCACAGATAATAAAACGGGTGAAAGCATTGAGTTAGAGGTGTTGCATCCCACTCAGGGGCCTAATGCTATTGATGTCACTACACTCTATCGTGAGACTGGTATGTTTACGTATGACCCAGGGTTTATGTCCACAGCTAGTTGCTGGAGTGATATTACTTATCTTGATGGTGATAAGGGTTTACTTGAATACCGTGGCTATTCGATAGAACAGTTGGCAGAGCAGGGGAGTTTTATGGAAACCTGTTATTTGCTGTTAAATGGTGAACTCCCCAATACTGCACAATTAGATGAATTTACTGATCGCGTTGTTCATCACACGATGTTACACGAGCAAATTAAGCGCTTTTATTCTGGTTTTCGAAGAGATGCCCATCCAATGGCTACCATGGTGGGTGTTGTAGGTGCGTTATCCGCTTTCTACCACGAATATATGGAAATCCATGACTCTGTAAATCGTTATGAAACCGCCATATTACTGATTGCAAAAATGCCTACTATTGCCGCATGGAGTTATCGTTATGCAAATGGAACACCGTTTGTTTATCCGGATAATACATTGAGTTATGCCGATAACTTCTTGCAAATGATGTTCTCCTTGCCTTCGGAAAAGTATACTCCTGATCCTCGTATGTCACGTGCACTTGAAGTTATATTAATAACCCATGCTGATCATGAACAGAATGCATCAACCTCAACGGTCAGACTCGCGGGAAGCTCTGAAGTCAACCCATTTGCTGCTATTTCAGCGGGCATAGCTTCACTTTGGGGGCCAGCACATGGAGGAGCAAACGAAGCGGTTGTTCGGATGTTAATAGATATACGTGATTCAGAAAAACCCGTGCAACATTTTGTTGATAAAGCCAAAGATAAAACCCAAAAATTCAGGCTTATGGGATTTGGACATAGGGTATATAAAAACTACGATCCACGGGCAAAGATTATTCGTGAATTATGTCATGACATCATCGCAGAAAGTCCGGTAGCTGAAGAACATAAAGAGCTATTAGAGATTGCCATGAAGCTAGAAACTGTTGCCTTAGAAGATGAGTATTTTATAAGCAGAAAGCTTTATCCTAACGTGGATTTTTATTCTGGAATTATTTTCTTGAGTATGGGTATTCCACTGAATATGTTTACAGTAATGTTCGCTATGGCAAGAACTATTGGCTGGATATCACATTGGCATGAAATGATGGGTGATGAAAAAACACGTATCGCACGACCAAGACAGCTATACACGGGTCATACTAGTCGCGATTATCCATCAATAGATAAACGCTAATTATCGGCACATCTACACAGTTCTGATACTTTCATGAGTCTTTTTACACCTGTATTTAATAGAATGTTTAACTTTTGTTAGAACCCTCTAAAAGGAAGGAGGAATTGTGATGAAAAAGCATCAGTCCATTGCATCAATCAGCAAACTTTTCTTTTTTGCTAATTGTTTTAATTTAGGTGGGTTAAATTGAAGTAATAATATGCCAATAACACCAGTAAAGAGTACGCTGGCAAAAATACGGGGCACTAGATGTCCCCAGTCTACAGATTTTTCATTAGAATTTAGACCTAATAAATCTCCTCCGATAAACAAAAAAATACTGGCAAGTGTAAGTAGTACGGCAATATAGACTAGACCAACGCCGACTAAATTAACTATCTTCCATTTTTTTTGTTCATGCATCATATGCTGAGTAAATTCTTTATTGATAATGTTTAGTTTTGTTTTTGTTCTACTTTGTAAATTAGCCAGAAACTTTTCACTAATGGTCTTAGTGCGACACAGCAACGGATAAGGTTGATGTGCAAGTAAGGTTAAATGTTCATCGTATGTTGAATTGAATAGTTCCTGATAATCAAACTCTTTAGGCAATTCTTGCTGCATGAGTTCACTGTTTTTCCATTTCGTATAGGTTATTTCTTTGATAGCCTCTAACTTTGCGGAGTGAAAACGTGTGAGTAGCTTATCTACTTCAGGAATACCTGCAAAAAATGGATCTGACTGGATATGGATATAGTATAAAGGTGAATGTTTAATAAGTGCTTTTAGATGGCTTATAGCGTCATCTTTATTGTCTTTATGAGCTAGCTGTTGTGCTATTTCATACAGGTAATAAAGGTTGTTGGTTTGATCAAGACTAGCTGAGCGCTGAAGGGTAGCTGCTGCACTGGTCGTTTCACCCATAAAATGATATGTCATGCTTAGGTAACGAAGTGCTAGTTGTGCGAGTGAGCTGTCATCTAATATACAGTTATCCACAACACGATTAAAGTGTGTGTTTGCGGCTTGATAATCTTCAAATAGATGGAAATAAATCCAAGCGAGGTTAAATTCTGTTTGTAAATCATCGGGGTTCTCATCTAGCTGATTGATGAATTTCCACTCCAGATTGTCCAGTACTTCGTTGTTTTTTACTGCTCGCTCCACATGTGTATCGGTAGAATTATTAAGGTAGTTACAAAGTTCTTGTTGCAAATGTTTCGCATCAGGTGTTTGTTTTTTATATAGCGTATCTTTGTATCTGTCTGTCTGTGTTTTTATTTGAGTTGCATGTTTATTCAAATCTTTTTGTACGTATCTCAATACTTCACTATTAAAGTGGGAGTGTTTCAGGTTGAATTTTAATCCTTGCTGGTAAAGACTTAAAATTTGTTCGACATCCAGATCTTTCAAAAGTGTATAATATTCAAGATAGAGATGCTGAAACCCGTTTTGGTTTAAAAACTGAATGTCGCTCCGGTTGGCGTTATTTTCATTATTTATACGGTTTGTTTGTTTTGTGTGTGTGGTAGCCATGATGTTTTTATTTATTT
>CAZDMX010000336.1:0-3240 GCA_964506085.1 uncultured Thiothrix sp.
GTTTAATTATCAGACGATAAAATTTCAAGTAATTACATATCAATGTGAACTTTCATGGCAAATTCTTTCTAAACTAGCTAGATAAAGGGATTCGAGTGATGAATAACGAAAATAAAACAGTACGTCAAACACTATCCATGCTGTTAGCAGTTTCAGTGCTGAGTATTCATGTTTGGGGTAATGTGGTGCAAGCCAATCCTAATATCTTGTCACCGTTAGGAATGAATACTAATGAAGCCCTTGAGGTGGATTCAAGTATTCCATTTGTGGATTTATTTCGTTTAGCACTGCCTTTTGAAGATGCAAAGCCGTGGTTTACCAAGGGCAATGTTCGTTTTGATCGCAATGGTTGGCCGATGCAGTTAAATCGTGGCCAAGCGGGTACGCGTTTTCTTAGTCATATTCCTCCTGCCGCTTTGCCAAAGGGAACCTATACCGTCCTTTATGAGGGTCAAGGTGAAATCACCTATGGAGCGAGTGCGAAGTTAATAAAGCGATTACCGGGTAAAGATCTTATTCAGTTTAAACCTATGAAAAACGGCTTGCTGACGGCAACATTGATTATTAAAAAAAGCACACCGGGTAATTACATCAAAAATATTAGAATTCTTATGCCGGGTGGCATTTGTCGGGGTAAACCTTTTCAGCATGTGAACAACCCTAAACAATGTTCAAATAATTCATTTATGGCCTTTGAAAAGCATCATAAGCAGCTACTTTTCAATCCGCAGTACTTAGCGTTTATGCAAGATTTTAAAGTGATACGCTTTATGAATATGAGTGGTGTGACGCGTAATAATATTCGTAGCTGGCAGCAACGCCCGACTATGGAAAAAGCCACCTGGGGAGGTAAAGAAGGTGTTCGCGGCGTTCCCATCGAAGTGATGGTGAAGCTGGCTAATACATTAAATTCGAATCCCTGGTTTAATATTCCGCACAAGGCGGATGACCGCTATATAAACAACTATGCGCAATATGTACGAAAAAACCTTAAGCCTCATTTGAAGGTATATCTGGAATATTCAAATGAAACTTGGAATAACGTGTTTGTTCCACAAGCCGAACATATGAAGCAAAGTGGTACACGACGACACTTAGATAAAGATCGTCGGGTCGCGGGTGCTAAATTTTATTCCATGCAAAGTGTACATATTTTTAAAATATGGGAACGTGCCTTTGGAAATAATCAACGATTGATGCGTGTGATGGGTGGTTTGACGACTAATCCACAATTGAGTCATACCATATTGGGCTACAAGAACGCATACAAGTATGTCGATGCATTAGCTATTGGACCCTATTTTCAGATTGATCAAAAGCAGATGCGTAGTGTGAACAGCGTACAGCGTGTGTTTCAATTATTGAATGATAAATCCAATCGATATTCTATTGACAATACATTGCAAGCTATCAAGCAACAGGCTGGGATTGCAAAAAGTTATGGGGTGCGTTTGGTAGCCTATGAAGGGGGGCAGCATTTGGTGCACAGTGGCACACATAGTTTAAAAGAAGGTGCTAATCCTTACTTGTTGAAAGCCAATAAACATCCGTTGATGGAGCAAGCTTATCAGCGCCTTCTAAATGGATGGAAGTCAGCAGGAGGAAGTTTATTCGTGGCATTTTCTGCACCTCGTCCGAGTACCTGGCATGGCAGCTGGGGGGTTAAAGAGTATATTAATGAGCCAAATCATTTAGCACCCAAGTATCGAGCGCTCATGTCGTTTCAACGCGCTAACCGTTGCTGGTGGCCGGGATGTACTAATCGAACTGTAGTGCGCTTAAAGAAACCCGCAAAAATTCCCAGACAGCTTATAACAGGAGTAACAGCTCCCGTACCCATGCCAAATATTGTCACTATTCGTAAAGTTCGCAGTAAAGGGCAGAGAATTTCAACGATCATTAATGGCTCTATCAATGATCCACGAGATTTATCAGCGGTGTGGTACTCATCTTGGGATGATGAAAATTTGTATGTATGGGTTAATGTACAGGATGATCGTCAGGTAAAAGACTCAGCCAAGCCATGGGCTGATGATTCTGTGGAAATCTACATTGATGCGGATGGTAGTCGAAAACCTACTTATGATGGTAAAGATGATTTCCATTTAACTTACCGCATGAATGATAAACAACTTTCTGTTAGCAGTAACTCTGCCCATCATCAAATGCAGTCTGTTAAACGAAAAATGGTTAGAAAGCCAGGCGGCTATGAGCTGGAAACGGTCATTCCATGGAAAACATTAAATATTAAACCCGTAGCAGGAAGAAAGCTGGGCTTTGATGTGCAGATAAATGATGATGATACAGGCAGAAGCCGTGATGCCAAGCTGGCATGGAATGCTAACTCCGACACCGCCTGGAAAAATCCGCAGATGTTTGGGCAATTAGTTTTGCATTAACCTAGTACTCCAACAAGTTAGGTTTGATGGAGTACTAGACATTATGTTCGACCTGCCCCACCTCAACATCGTGGGTTGAACTATAGTTGTAACTCAAATTCACAAACTATTGCCCCGCCTTTATCGTTTTTTATAAAACGTATTTGACAATAATCGCCTTGACCATCAAATATAATAAAACGATTTAAGCCTGCATTGTCCCCCTTGATCTGTAACATGATATGGATTATCTATATCGCTTCTTGATAGCTTTCTAGCGGTTATCTATGGTGCTATGATGTGCCGACTTAAAATCAAGCAGAAGGAGTGCACGCGTATGACCCGTAAATATAACTTTAGTGCTGGCCCGGCAATGTTACCGAGTGCTGTATTAGCAAAGGCTCAGGAAGAGATGCTGGAATGTAATAATAGCGGTATGTCGGTGATGGAGATGAGCCATCGTGGTAAAAATTACATGTCGATCGCTGCTCAGGCTGAGGCTGATTTACGTGAGGTGATGCAGATTCCTGATAACTATAAGGTTTTGTTTTTGCAAGGTGGTGCTAGTAGTCAATTTGCTATGATCCCTATGAACTTGTTAGCAGTTGGTGTGAATAAGGGCAAGGGAAAAGCGGATTATGTGAATACAGGTGCGTGGTCAAAGAAAGCGATTGCGGAGGCTAAACGCTATTGTGACGTTAATGTAGTTGCCTCTTCTGAAGATAGTAATTTTACTACAATTCCTGCTTTTGAGACTTGGAAACTAGACCCGGAAGCCAGTTATGTACATTACACACCGAATGAAACCATTGGTGGTGTTGAATTTAGCTGGATTCCTGAAGTGGGTGATGTGCCATTAGTG
>CAZDMX010000337.1:0-3234 GCA_964506085.1 uncultured Thiothrix sp.
CTTTAGATTCAGTGCTATAGGCATTCGCAGTAGTTTCAACTACGTTTTTTAGGTTTAAAGGTCAATTTCTTTGAACTCACCCTGATGAATTCCATCAAGTGTCCAAGACCCAATTCGAAAACGAATCAAACGCAAAGTAGGGTGGCTAATAGCTGCC
This sequence comes from uncultured Thiothrix sp., assembly GCA_964506085.1. Lineage (GTDB taxonomy): Bacteria > Pseudomonadota > Gammaproteobacteria > Thiotrichales > Thiotrichaceae > HyVt-477. The sequence continues at coordinate 158 of CAZDMX010000337.1, forward strand.
GTCATGCGTCTTACTTGTCGATTTTTACCTTCTTTAAGGGTGATTTCTAACCAACAGTCAGGGATAGATTTGCGTTCTCGGATGGGTGGGTCGCGAGGCCATAGTTGATGAGGTTGGTCGATTAGTTTGACTTTGGCGGGTCTGGTCATGCCGTCTTTGAGTTCTATGCCGTCGCGTAATTGTTGTAATGATTGTTCGTTCGGTATGCCTTCGATTTGTGCCCAATAAGTTTTGCTCATTTTATGTTTGGGGTCTGCTATGCGGTGCTGTAGTTTGCCGTCATCGGTGAGGAGTAATAAGCCTTCGCTGTCTTTATCCAGGCGGCCTGCTGCGTATACGCCTTTGATGTCTATGTAGTCTGTTAGGGTTGTTGAGCCATCAGGATCGGTAAATTGGCAGAGTACGTTGAAGGGTTTGTTGAAGAGGACTATTTTGGACATTTAATGGTTTGCTGCGAGGGGGGTGAGGCGTGGCGCTGGCGGGTTGTTTGTAGCCTGTGGTAAATCACAGGCTACAAAGTCTAGTTGAGTTATTCTTCTTTTTTGGCATCAAACTTGTAAAAAGCATCGTTCAAATAAGCGACGACATCGTCAATTTCGTCATCAAACCAGTTTACGCTTAATTGGCTGTCGCACATTCTTACTTGTTTACCCAATCCTGCTAAGTCTTTTACTTTATGATCTTCACGGGTGAAGACTTCTGTTCCGTGACATTTTTGACATTGGGATTTATCAAATAGTTTTTTGCCATTGGTTGCATTGCCTTCTGCGAAGGCGGTGCTTGATAGCACTAATGTTGTGAGCAATGCTGTAAGCGTCCCCAGTGTTGACCCCATTTTGTTTTGGTGTTTCATTTGTTTTTCTCCAGATTAAAATTAGCCCATATCTTTGATGTTTACTATGTTGGTGAAGTAATCTTTGATCAGTTCATTCACTCGGAGGCGATGCTTTAGCTTCGCTTTAGGTGCGGATTGTTAGCACCGTATTACGAGCCTGAAGGCTCACGTTCAAGGAGTAACAATTAGAGACTATCAACATAGAAAACCGCGTCTAAGCCACCTAAGCCGACTGTTGTTTTAGATGTGCAATCCTGATTGAAGCAGGTGGATGCGAATCGTAAAACGCTGAATACAGCGGATCAGGTGTTAAAGTACTGGCATTCTCCTTATAAAGACTCACTAAAGAGCTAATAAGTTCCTTTGCGCTTGCTTGTTTAGCGGCAAAGGCGTCAGCCTCGAACTCATGCTTGCGTGACCACCAGGACATAACAGGGCCAAGCAAGAAGGTGAAAGCTGGAGAGATCAGCATAAAGAGTAGTAATGCCATGTAGGTTGATGAGTGTTCTACGCCCAGTCCGCTGAAGAACCAGTTTTGTTTCATCAACCATGCGAGTACGGCAAAACCGATAAAAGTGGTGATGAGTGATACAACCAGTCCTTTTAATACGTGTTTGTGTTTGAAATGCCCAAGTTCATGCGCCAGTATAGCCTCGATTTGAGCGGCTGAGAGGGATTCTAAAAGCGTATCAAAGAAGACAATACGTTTGTTTTTGCCGAATCCGGTGAAATAGGCGTTGCCGTGACTAGAGCGGCGTGAACCATCCATGATAAAAACACCGTCGCTACTAAAGCCAGATCTATCTAGTAACGACTTAATACGGTCAAGCGTTTCGCCTTCTTCTAATGGTTTGAATTTATTGAATATAGGGGCGATAAATTTTGGGTATGCCCACATCATTATTAGAGAGAAAATAGAGAGTGCAGCCCAAGCATAAATCCACCATAAATCACCGGCTGAACCCATTAGCCAAAGGATGAGTGCTATAATAGGAATACCTAGCGCCAAGCCAAGCAATGTGCCTTTTATCATGTCAACGATCAGTGTTTTTAGGGTCATTTTATTGAAGCCGAATTTCTCTTCAATAACAAAGGTGCTGTACAAAGAACTCGGTAAACCAATAAGGCTGGAGATAAAAGAAAAACTAAGTAAGACAGCTACGCCAGTATATATGTCATTCCAACCGCGACCTTCGCCAAAAGTGCGCCAAAAGTTATCAAGCCAGTTTAAGCCACCGGCGTATAGCCAGAACAACAACACGGCAAAACCAATGAACATCTCAATGCGCCCAAAAGCCCCTTTAGTTAAGGTATAATCAGCCGCTTTTTGATGGTCTTTGAGTGTAAGCTTATCGGCAAATTCTTCTGGCACTGCGCCACGATGTTTGGAGACATGCTTCATCTGTCGTATGGACAGCCAAAACTGTACTAGTGTGGAGATAAACAATGCGGCTAAAAAAACCCAAGTAAAAGTCTGCATAAATATTCAAAAATGTTGGTAAAATAAAACTATTGTAACTTATAAAGTAGAGAAAACATGACACAAAATAAGGAAAATCTTATCTGGATAGATCTGGAGATGACGGGGCTAGATACGTTTAATGATCAAATCATTGAAATTGCAACAGTTATCACGGATAAAGAATTAAATATTCTGGCAGAAGGCCCGATGATTGCTATCCATCAGGACGATGCGACATTGGATAAAATGGATGAATGGAATACAAACCAGCATGGAAAGTCGGGTTTAATAGATCGAGTGAAAGCCAGTTCCTACACAGAAGCTCAGGCTGAGCAAGAAACTATTGATTTCTTGAAAGCATTCGTACCTGAGGGTGAATCTCCAATGTGTGGTAATAGTATTTGTCAGGATCGCCGGTTTTTAGGGCGCTGTATGCCAAAACTGGAAGCCTATTTTCATTATCGGAATCTGGATGTGAGTAGCCTTAAAGAATTGGCTTCGCGCTGGAAGCCTGAAGTGCTTGATGATTTTACCAAGAAAGGTAGCCATCTGGCTTTGGATGATATTTTAGAATCCATTGATGAGCTTAAGTTTTATCGTAAGGCTATTTTGTCTATTTAACAACCAACCTGATTAGTGTCCAGAAACAGTCCCTTGGCTCTAAGTTGGGCGACGCAAAAGCGATGATGCTAGGTTGTGAGTGGCAAGGAACCCCAACAAACAGTGTTACGTTGGGGTTCGTGCCTCACCCACAACCTACATAATCTACTTTTGCGACAC
>CAZDMX010000338.1:0-3232 GCA_964506085.1 uncultured Thiothrix sp.
AGATATAACCTCGAAGAACTTATTCGACACGGTAGGCAACCTGCACAAAGGTTGTCTACGATCAGAAACTCATACCCGTCATTTATCCACAGACATCCCCTCATTTCCTGAGGAATGCAATACATTCTAAACTTTAGTAACTAGATAATATCCAGTATATTGTGCAGCACTTAATTAGGATTAAAGCATGAAGAATAGAACTGTAAAAAAGATCATTATTATTGCTGTACTGTTAGCAGTATCATCAGGCTACAAATACTTCGAAAGTAAAAAAAACTCCTCCGATCATCCTAATACTTCCAGTACAAATGATTCCTCAGCATCTGCTGGTGAAGCTAACAGTCCGAAAATAGATAACAAACAATCAACGCTAGATAAAGTACGAAAAGCTGCTGATTCACAAAAATCCGGCTGGTGGTTAGCCACTCAGGGCAAAGTCATTAAAACACTCAAAGATGATACCAAGGGTCATCAACACCAAAAATTCCTGCTAAAACTGGCTCCCGATATTACTCTATTAGTCGCGCACAATATTGACTTGGCTCCACGTGTTCCATTACGCAAAGGCGACACTGTGAAAATTCGTGGACGTTATGAATGGAACAACCGTGGTGGCGTATTACACTGGACACACCACGACCCCAAAGGCAGACAAAAAGGCGGCTGGATATATCACAACAACAAATACTATAAATAAAATACTTAGGGACAACACCCTAATGATCAAATGAGTTAATATATCGAAAACAGCAAGCTAATAGTAAAAGCAAAGCAAAGGAAAAGAACATGGTAGAAATCTACGAAAAACTCGGCCTTTTTTATCTAGGCAAAGACATTGATAAAACCACTCAGGAAACAACCGATGCTTTGACACTATTAAAAAACAAAAACTTCACCACCCATGCCGCCATTATCGGTATGACCGGGAGCGGTAAAACGGGACTCGGTATTGGACTCATTGAAGAAGCTGCCCTTGACAACATCCCTGCCATAGTTATCGACCCTAAAGGAGATATGGGTAACCTGTGTCTAACAGACCCAACCTTTTCAGCAAAAAACTTCGAACCCTGGGTGGCCGACGAAGCCCGAAATAAAGAAAAAGACCTGGCTGAATATGCCGCACAGATAGCCGACATGTGGAAGTCAGGTATAGAAAGTTCTCATCAAAACAGCACGCGTGTAGAGAAATTTTCCCGAGTCAAAAAGACCATTTACACACCGGGTAGTAGTGCGGGTGTTAGCATCAACATCCTAAGCTCGCTGGATGCTCCACCTGCTGAAATCCTCAATGATTCAGACTCCTTTGCCTCTTATATCAAAACCACTGTTAGTAGTTTGCTGGCTCTAGTGGGCATAGAAGCTGATCCGCTTGAATCTAAAGAATATATATTACTGGCTCAGATCATTACTAACTCATGGTTAGGAAATAGCAGCCTAAGTATAGAAGACCTTATTGGCCGTATTATTAGCCCAGGTTTCAAGAAAATAGGCGTATTGCCGCTGGAAGGCTTCTACCCACAAGCAGCACGTTTTAAATTCGCCACCAAATTCAATGCCATTATCGCCTCACCCTCTTTTGCTGCATGGTTGGAAGGTGACTCTCTTGATATACAGAAATTACTTTATGATGAAAACGGCAAAGCTAAAATAGCCATCTTCTCTATCTCACACCTGAGTGATGCTGAGCGCATGTTCTTTGTCACTTTATTATTGAACAAATACATTGCGTGGATGCGGCGCCAAAGTGGTACATCCGCCTTAAAAACCATTCTTTATATGGATGAAATCTACGGTTTCTTCCCACCTACCAAGAACCCACCCAGTAAAGAGCCTATGCTGCTCATGTTAAAACAAGCCAGAGCTTTTGGTGTGGGTATAATACTAAGTACACAAAACCCTGTAGACCTTGATTATAAAGGGCTTTCTAACATTGGAACCTGGTTCATAGGTCGGTTACAAACCACTCAAGATATAGACCGCGTCATTGATGGTTTAGGCGGCAAAGTAGGTTCAAGCTACAATAAAAAAGAAATCAAGACCTTATTAGCTAATCTCAAGAAACGTACCTTCTTCCTGAAAAGTGCACACCTTGAAGACATCCGTTTATTTGGCACGAGATGGGTACTTAGCTACCTAAAAGGCCCGCTAAAGCGTGATGAAATCAGTACCTTGATGCAGGATCAAAAAGCGCTAATATCAAGTCAATCTATTGATAAAACAAATAAAAACGACTCAGGCAAGAGCGGATTCGAAACCTATTCGGGGCTAGACAACAGCATCCCGCAAAGCTTCATGGTAGACCTGACAGAAGTTCATCAATACACAGCCAGCATTATGGCTCAAACCACCCTGCACTTCTTTAACCAGACTCGTGGCATTAACGAAGAAGAAAAACTATGCCTTAATCTCGACATCAGCACAGATGACCAACAAATAAATTGGGATCAAGCGGTGTCAGCCAATGAAGATATGCCGGGTGATCAGTGCTTTAGCCAGTTGCCAACACAAGCACCTACTGATGCTAAATATGCAACATTACCGGAATACATTAAAAGTGATAAGAAACTCAAAAACACAACCACTGAATTGAAAAACTGGTTATATCACGAACATAAACTAGAACTGTATCGTTCTCGTAGCCCAAAGCTAGAGTCTAAACCTTATGAAACGCTCGCTGATTTCAAAGTAAAACTCAATGACCTGCTCAGCGAGAAAAAAGAAATCGAAATCGAAAAACTACAAACACGCTATGGCAAAAAAGAAGACACACTACTCAAGCGACTAGCCCGTGCGGAAGAGCGCGTAGAAAAAGAAGAAGCAGACACCACCGGCTCCATGTTCAGTGCGGGTGTTGCCGTATTAGGCGCACTATTTGGTCGATCTTCCACTGCTAAAATTGGACGTGCCATCAGTAGAGGTAGCCGAGTTCTCAAAGAAAGAGGGGATGTCAGCCGTGCTGAAGAACGTGTTACCGAAGTGAAAGATGATATTGAAAAGCTTGGATATGAATTGGAAGATAAAATTGATGAGTTAGCCGATAAGTATGATGTTGATTCAGTGACTATTGAAGAATTCGCCATTAAACTTCGAAAAACGGATATAGAAGTTGAGAATATAGCAGTGGTTTGGAAAGCGTGAAATGTCTGTTTAATGACAAGCCTTGTCTTGAACGCTTTGGATTGCTCTGTATCCATCAAACCTAAGTTGATGGAGTACTAGCATAAATGCCTAT
>CAZDMX010000339.1:0-3204 GCA_964506085.1 uncultured Thiothrix sp.
GAGATTGGACTTGGGATACAGCAGGTGAAATAATTTTCCAAGAAGATACTTCGTATCAATGTCCTACCTATATACAGAAAACACCTCCTTGTCAGGGTGGTTGTCCTGCGGGCGAAGATATCCGTGGTTGGTTGCAAATTGTTCGTGGTATAGAAAAGCCCATCGGATTTGAAGCACCTGCTAAAGATTTAAGTAAAGAAGAGAAAGCTGAAATCGAACTTGGACACATGCAAGAATATGCATTCCGTCGTTCAACAGATTCTAACCCTTTCCCTTCTATGATGGGTCGTGTTTGTCCTGCTCCTTGTCAAGATAGCTGTAACCGTAATGATGTTGATGACTTCGTTGGAATCAACGCGGTTGAGCAATACATTGGTGATAACGCTATTACAAATGGCTATAAGTTTGATTGCCCTAGCGAATTGACAGGTAAGAAAATAGCCATCATCGGTGGCGGTCCTGCTGGAATGGCAGCGGCTTATCAGCTACGTCGTATGGGTCATGCTTCTACCATTTTTGACGATCACGCAGAGCTTGGCGGCATGATGCGTTATGGTATTCCTAACTATCGTACGCCACGTCCTCAGTTGAATGCTGAGTGTGATCGTATCCTTGATATGGGTGATATTGAATTCAAAGCGAACACTCGTGTTGGTAAAGACGTTTCTGTTGCTGATCTAGAAAAAGACTATGACGCGGTACTTTGGGCGTTAGGTTGTAAGAAAGGTCGTGGATTATTCCTTGATAACTGGAACGATGTTCCTAACTGTGTTACAGCTGTTGATTACCTTGAGCAATTCAACAAAGGTGAAATGAAATACACCGCATCCAAGATTGTTTGTGTGGGTGGTGGTGATACTTCTATCGACGTGGTGTCAGTATCTCGTCGTATCGGTACATTATCCAACTACAGTGAAAAACCAGAAGATGCAGCAGAAGGTCGTATCACTCACGGTGATGTGGCTGATGCTGATAGAATCCCATGTAAAAGCGTTGTACTAACAGCGTTATTTGCAGAAGAAGATATGACGGCTACTGATCACGAAGTCGAAGACGCGCAACGTGAAGGCGTTACGCTAATGAATGAAGTGATGCCTATTGAAATCATCACCGATGCTGATGGTCGAGCTACTGCTCTTAAAGTGGTTGAGTGTAAGTTTGAAGGCAACATGCCTGTAGCCATCGAAGGCGGAAAAGAGACTATTATCGAAGCGGATCTAATTGTATCTGCAATCGGTCAGTTTGGTGATCTTGAGGGTGTTGAAGAGTACGGTAACGATCGTAATTTGATGGACTCTGATAACTTCTATCAAGTGCCTGGTAAAGAAGGTCACTTCGTTGCTGGCGATATCATTCGTCCACATCTATTAACAACCGCTATAGGCCAAGGCTCAATTGCTGCTGAGACTATTCATCTATACATGACACAAAGTAAGATGAAAAAGCGTCCTAAAGTTGATAAGCATCACTTTGATATCCTAGATAATCTTGAGTCTATAGGTCGTTCACCAGAGTCTTATGATGATAGTAAAGCTGAAGATCTACGAGGTACAGACTCGGATGATTACGCAGTACATAACTATGATGATCGCTCTGAGCATGAAATTGTCGCTTCATCTGAGTTGTACCTTGGTCATTTCGAAAAAGTAGATCGCTTGCTAAGAGAAGAAGATGCTCCTAGCTCAGAAGAAGTGCTGGGTCATTTCCACGAGCGTATGATTGGCATGGGCGATGTAGTTGCTAAAGATGAAGCTGATCGCTGTATGAGTTGTGGTATGTGTTTTGAGTGTGATAACTGTGTTATCTACTGTCCACAAGATGCGGTATTCAAAGTACCACCTGTTAGTTCATCAACAGGTCGTTACGTTGCTACTGATTATGATAAATGTATCGGTTGTCATATTTGTGCTGATGTATGCCCAACGGGATACATCGAAATGGGTCTTGGTGGTTAATAGACTCGCTTGTAAATAGTTTAACGAGTGTATAAGTAGGAGTTACTATGTTTGGCAAAGTCCAAAACATCTTAGCCACAATTACTTTGCTGGCGCTAACTTCAGTTCTAGTGGGTTGTGGTGATATAGCCCCAGAGGTTGATTTAGAAACAGCTAAAGCTAAAGCAGTATCGTGTGTTGAGCCGACTGATGTGATGCGTAAGGATCACATGGATTTTATATTGCATCAGCGTGATGAAACTATGTACAAAGGAATTCGTACTAAAAAACACAGCTTAAAAGAATGTATTAATTGCCATGTGCCTGAGGAAAAGAATGGTAAACCGGTTAATTATCTAACCGATGATCATAAATTGAATCCTGAACATTTTTGTGCAACTTGCCATCTCTATGTTGGCGTAGTGCCCAATTGTTTTGAGTGCCATTCTGACAACCCGGAAGGCGCTGCTCCAGCAGACAGCACACATGCATCAATGAGTGGAGGATTTACTCATGAGTGACACTAGCAATATTGATAGGTATCGTCGTAATTTTCTTGCAGTAGCAGGCGTTGCCGCAACGGTTGCACTTGCTCCAGGTTTATTACTAAGACAAGCACAAGCCAAACGTCCCGATGAAGCGATTACTGATAAAGTTCGTTGGGGTATGCTGATTGATGTTGATAAATTGCCGAATGGTGGTCAAGATCTTGTCGATACGTGTAAAAAGGCTAATGGTTGGGGTAACGAAAAACTCTCCAATGACAAGCAGAAGACCCATTGGGTGCGTACGGTTACGGTCACTGAAAAGACCACTAGAAAAGTCACCAAAGTGCCGGTTATGTGTCAGCACTGTGAAACAGCACCTTGCGCCGATGTTTGCCCTACCGGAGCCTCATTCAAGCGTGCTGATGGTATCGTGTTAGTTGACAAGCATATTTGTATCGGCTGCCGCTATTGTATGATGGCTTGTCCTTATAAAGCACGAAGCTTAGTACATGAAGCAATCTTTGATCAGAAGGCTGATTTCCCTAGAGGCAAAGGAACGGTTGAATCTTGCACTATGTGTGCTCATCTAGTTGATGTAGGAAAAGAGCCTGCGTGTGTTCAAAGTTCTAATGGAGCTATCGTCTTTGGTGATTTGAATGACGAAAACAGTCAACTCAGTAAAGTGCTAAAAGAGAAGGGCGGAACGCAAATTCGTGCTGACCTTGGCTTGAACACTGGCGTACGTTATCAAGGTATCTGACCATGAGTAAAAAAAGTAAAGT
>CAZDMX010000340.1:0-3182 GCA_964506085.1 uncultured Thiothrix sp.
ATCTTCGGCTTCTGTACTAGTAATCTGATATTTTTGTGCAACTGAACGTGCATCTATTGTGGTGCTAGTTGGAATCTCTTTGTTGTAAGTAAGCTTGTTCTCTTTACTGTCTGTACAGCCGAGTAGTAAGATACTCCACAAAAATAGCGTCAGGATTAGTTTCATTCGCCTTTCCAACTAGTTAAAATAGTTAATTGTCGTTAAATATAGCTTAAGAAACAATAACTTTCAGGTTTAACGCGTAAAAATAAGCGTTGATTGGTAGATAAACCTATTGGTTAGGCACGGGATATGAATAAGGAATAAAGGAAAATAACATATGAAAATTTTGGTAATAGGTAGTGGGGGTCGTGAGCATGCGTTAGCGTGGAAATTATCGCAGTCTCCGAAGTCTGACAAGGTCTATGTAGCTCCGGGAAATGCAGGGACAGCAGGGGAACCAAAATTAGAAAATATTGAAATATCAGCAGATGATATTGATGCGTTATTAGCTTTTGCTCAATATAATGATATAGGTTTAACCGTTGTTGGTCCTGAAGTGCCATTAGTAAAAGGTGTGGTAGATAAATTTTCAGCTGCGGGCTTGCGTTGCTTTGGTCCTACAGCAGGAGCAGCTCAGCTTGAAGGCTCAAAGGCTTTCAGTAAAGACTTCTTTGCCAGGCATAATATTGCAACGGCTGCCTACGGCAACTTCACGGAAGTAGAAGAAGCTATCGCCTATATTAAAGAACAAGGCGCACCTATCGTTGTTAAAGCTGATGGTTTGGCAGCAGGCAAAGGCGTTATTCTGGCACAAACCGAAGTAGAAGCCATTACAGCTGTCAAAGATATGTTGGCGGGTAATGCTTTTGGAGATGCAGGTCATCGCGTGGTTATCGAAGAGTTTCTAGTAGGAGAAGAAGCCAGTTTAATCGTAATAGCAGATGGCAAACATATCCTGCCGATGGCGACTTCACAAGATCATAAAGCACGAGATAATGGTGATAAAGGACCTAACACAGGAGGTATGGGCGCTTATTCTCCTGCTCCGGTGCTAACTGCAGAGATTCAACAGCGAGCTATCAAAGATATCATTGAACCTACGATTAAGGGCATGGCAGAAGAAGGTCATTCATTTACAGGTTTTTTGTATGCAGGCTTGATGATTGATAGCGACGGCAATTCAAAAGTACTGGAATATAACGTACGTTTTGGTGACCCTGAAACACAGCCCGTTATGATGCGTTTGCAGTCTGACTTGGTTGAATTGATAGAAGCTGCGCTGGATAAAAAATTAGATCGAATCACAGCTAACTGGGATGAACGTACCTCACTAGGCGTTGTGCTGGCAGCCGGAGGCTATCCAGAATCATATGACAAAGGTGATGTGATTTCTGGGTTGGATCGGGTTGAAACTGCTGATGCTAAAGTGTTTCATGCCGGAACTGCACTAAAAGGCAATGATGTAGTTACCAACGGTGGTCGAGTACTTTGTGCGGTTGCCTTGGGTGACAGTGTTACTGAAGCACAGCGAAAAGCATATGAACTCACGCGTTCAATCTCTTGGGACAAGGTTTATTATCGTGATGATATTGGCTACCGTGCTGTTGACCGTGAAAAGAGTGCTTAGTCTCTATACGTATCAATAGAAGGGCATGAACATATCAGGTTACGGTCACCATAAACGTTATCCACGCGATTGACTGTCGGCCAGTATTTGCGCGTTGCGATAACGCCTTTCGGGAAAATCGCTTCATTGATACTATAGGGATGGGTCCATTCTTTGCTGATATCTATCAGGGTGTGTGGCGCATTCACCAAGGGGTTGTCTTCTAATGACCAATCACCCTTTTGTACTTTGGTCATCTCTTCACGAATGGCGATCATGGCATCACAGAAACGATCCAGTTCGTATTTTGATTCAGATTCTGTAGGCTCAATCATCAGTGTTCCGGCTACTGGAAATGACATGGTGGGTGCATGAAAACCATAATCCATTAAGCGCTTGGCAATATCTTCTTCACTAATGCCCGTTTCCTTTTTGAGTGGACGGATATCAATAATACATTCATGAGCCACAGTGCCATTTTTACCGCGATATAGTATTGGGTAGTGTGGCGCTAGGCGCTCAGTGATGTAGTTGGCGCTTAAAATGGCTATCCGAGAGGAATCAGTAAGCCCTCTTCTGCCAAGCGTCTTCATAAACATCCATGAAATAGGCAGGATAGAGGCACTGCCATAGGGTGCGGCTGAAACGGCACTTTGATTTTTTGGGAGAAGCTTGCTGTCACCTGTGCTTTCAATATGTCCCGGTAGGAAAGGAATCAGATGTTCCCTTACACCAATTGGACCAACGCCGGGACCACCTCCACCATGAGGAATGGCAAAGGTTTTATGCAGGTTAAGATGTGATACGTCCGAGCCGAATTTGCCCGGTTTTGAAAGCCCCATCTGAGCATTTAAATTGGCTCCATCCATGTAAACCTGTCCACCGTTCTGGTGGATGATGTTGCAGATTTCAACGATATCTTCTTCGAATACGCCGTGTGTTGAAGGATAAGTGACCATAATGCAAGACAAGTCATCTTTATGCTCAGTTGCTTTATTGCGCAGATCTGCTACATCAATATTGCCATTGTCATCACATTCAACAATAATAATCTTCATTTTTGCCATCGCAGCCGAGGCAGGGTTTGTGCCATGAGCTGAGCTTGGAATCAGGCAAATGTTTCGGTGACCTTCATCGATGCTGTGGTTATAGCGGTTAATCGCCACCAGTCCTGCATATTCACCTTGAGCGCCCGAATTGGGTTGCATTGAGATGGCATCGTATCCCGTTACTTCGCAGAGCCAGTCATTCAGCTCGTTGATCATCAGTTGATAACCTTGAGTTTGATCGATGGGTGCAAACGGATGAATGCTGGAGAATTCTGCCCAGCTAATGGGCATTAACTCACTAGCCGCATTGAGCTTCATGGTGCATGAGCCTAGTGGAATCATCGCATGAGTGAGTGACAGGTCTTTGTTTTCTAGCTGCTTTAGATAGCGCATCATTTCTGTTTCGGAATGATAGCGATTGAAGGTTTCGTGTGTTAAAAACTCGCTTTCTCTGATGTTGTTTTCAGGGATGCCAGTCGTGTTGTTTTGCAGAATAGCTGCGTCCAGTTTGTCAATATCTAATGCGTGATCAGCTCCGAGAATCA
>CAZDMX010000341.1:0-1947 GCA_964506085.1 uncultured Thiothrix sp.
ATCTTCAGCACTCTAGTCATTCTCGCTACGTTTCAACTGAGTTTTTTAGGATAAAGCGGTTAGCCGCTACGACTGCATGGATGCAGGAGGTAGTAGGGCAAAGCATGGAGCACTTGCCGAAGCGCATCGCAGGGATCAATGCAGTAGATGCCGTGCCTGACGGCTATTGCGTTGTGTTTTTCGTTTCATGGGGCGTGACTGCGTATTCGGAAGATAATTCCGCATAAATTCAGGCACACCTTTCATTTGATTTGCAGAAAAATCAGCAAATAACGCCTGTTCTACCTTTTTTTGATCCATCCCCATATCTTCGCAAGTAACGCTATAAGCAAGCTCAAACAGGCGTCTCAAAGAAATTTTATGTGTTTGTTCACTTCTTATATAAAGGTACTGACTAAACTCACTAAATCCAGCAAAGGCATTATCTGCAAGTAACAAAGGCAGAAATTGCTTAAATCTACCCGAGTTTCCCATTAAATCCCAATATCGTGCAAAGCGACTAATATGCTGCAGGGTCATAAAGTCAACTCTATCTGTGCTCAAAATATTATAAGGAGCATGAGGGTTGAAAACGAGCTTATATGCTTCCGTGTGGCGAGTAATGGGAGAGCCGCGTAGACGTTTTAAAATACCTACCTGTATCTCATGTGGACGTAAGGCTACCAATTGATTGAAACTATCAGCAAAACTATCTACATCTTGACCGGGTAAACCAAAAAGCAGATCGACATGTAAATGTGCAGAGCTTTCTTCACGCAACCAGCGCAAGTTATCTTTGGATTTCTCATTGTTTTGCTTACGACTGATCAGCGCTTGCACTTCTGAATCAAAGCTTTGAATACCAATTTCAAACTGCAATGAGCCATCAGGAAACTTTTGTATAATTTCTTTCAGTGCATCCGGTAAGTGGTCAGGAATAAGCTCAAAATGTAAATATAAATTTACATCCATACGCTCAAGAAAGAAATTTAATATCTTGATAGTGGTCGCTATCTTAAGATTAAAAGTGCGATCAACAAATTTAAAATTTCGCAATCCACGGTCATAAAGCTTGTTGACTTCCTGCAAGAATGAATTCAACTCAAAGGGTTTCGCTGTCTTATCCAGCGACGACAAACAAAACTCACATTTAAAAGGACAACCCCTTGATGCTTCAAGATAAACAACTCTATGCTCTATATCTTCCTCAGTGTACTCACCATAAGGCAAAAGCAACTGTTCTAATGGAACCGTCCCGCCTGCAATAACTTTATTCAAGGGCTTCATGGAAGATAATATTTGCTGACAAAGTTGCGGAAATACCTTCTCCCCCTGCCCTGTCACTATATAGTCCGCATAGTTTGTAATCTGTTGTTCATGAATCTCAAAGCTTATTTCTGGACCACCGAGCACAATGATAACTTCAGGAGCTATTTGTTTGAGCATCGCCACTACATCTGTCGTTTCCGTAACATTCCAAATATAAATGCCGAAACCAATAATTTTAGGATTTTCTTTAAGCAGCAGCTCCGCTATGTCAATGGCCCGATTTGAAATAGTAAATTCTTGAACCTGACAACGCGCTTTTAGCTCGCCAAGATTTGCATGCAGATAACGCAGACCAAGTGAGGCATGGATATAACGAGCATTGAGCGTGGATAATATAATATCTGACATGTTTGATGCAGTACGGATTGAATTTTAATACTGAGAGTATCAACAAGCCATTAGCTTTGAAAGTCTTGAGGTCGTGATATCTTGAGATGGTGCCGGAGGTGGGACTTGAACCCACACTCTGTTGCCAGAACGGGATTTTGAATCCCGCGTGTCTACCAATTCCACCACTCCGGCGAGAGATGCGCGTATTCTACCTAAATATTGGACTTTGTCGAATATCTTTTTAAACTGAATTTACACCTAAGAAATCTCTGATTAAGTATCAATCTTGACTAATCAGTTACGTTTAGA
>CAZDMX010000341.1:2047-3175 GCA_964506085.1 uncultured Thiothrix sp.
TTGATAACTATTCTAAATTGACCATCAGTGCTGTAACTGGTGGCAGGAGATAATGATGCACCAGACATAGTGCTTGCAAATAAGGAAGCTTTCAACCATGCATTCGTTTTACTAATTTTTTTCTGTTTTAAACCTTTAGCTTTCGCTGCTGTGTTCTTTTTACGAATACTTCTCTTATTGCTTGTACTCTTCTTCTTGCGAATACTTTTCTTATTGCTTGTACTCTTCTTCTTGCGAATACTTTTCTTCTTACTTACACGTTTTTTTCCAGCAGCATCACTAACGGGTTCAATCACTTCTACATTATCATAGCTACTACAACAGCTTTCACAGGCTTTACACATCTGCACAAAGTCATCTTCAGGAATATTCTCTGCCATCAAAGACGAACAAGCTAAAACTAAAGTGATGCCAATAAGTATTGGAGATGAAATTCTTATCATGTTATTTACCCTATGCGTTTCTTATCCAAACAAATACTATAATGCCGAGTATATAACTAATACAGTAGAACCACGTAATAGTTACGTCCTTAATTTCGATACTTTCTAAAGCTATAATATTCATGCTGAAAATAAATGAAAGAATACACATGAAAAAACATAAATGGATCATCATTGCTCTTATAACCACTATTCTAATGATAGCTACCACTTATCTCATCGGCAGTTTTCTCTCAGCACCCATGCAACGTGATATCGGCGTAGCTCCAGTAGATTTACCCATTGAAGAAGCAACCATAACCACTGAGAGGGGAAATGAACTTTCTACATGGTATATTCCCGGTAAACAAGGGATAGGGGCTGTCTTGCTAATGCACGGTGTACGCTCTTCTCGACTACAGATGCTTGAGCGAGCCAGATTTCTTCACCAGGCAGACTATGCTGTTTTATTATTTGATTTTCAGGCGCATGGGAGAAGTCAGGGCGAACAAATCACCTTTGGATATCGTGAGGCACATGATGTAACAGCGGCATACCAATATATCAAACAACGATTGCCTAATGAAAAAATCGCTGTAATCGGTGTCTCTCTGGGAGGGGCTGCTACGTTACTAAGCCCAGTAGCCGAACACGCTGATGCACTCATATTAGAAGCTGTTTATTCTGATCTGCAAACAGCGATCTC
>CAZDMX010000342.1:0-3172 GCA_964506085.1 uncultured Thiothrix sp.
AAAAAATGATCCAACGCAGGAATCGGGCGAAAAGGCAATTAATAGAGATGCCCTACATTTAATTAGTTTTAGTGTGAACTAGCAGGGCCACCGATGGTGTCATCATCCTTATCCTTTTCCTTTTCTGAATCGTTCACAGCTTCGTCAACTGGCTTTTCTTCTTCAACGGCTGTCAATCCTGCAGAATCATCATCGTCATCAGACCAATCAGCAGGAGGTGGTGGTGTTTTACCATCCATCAATGCTTTGAGCTGATGCATATCAATGGTTTCATATTTCATCAATGTGTCAGTCATAGCATGCAGTATATCCATCTTATCAGTAAGGATTTGTTCTGCACGCTTATAGTTTTTATCAATCAAGACACGAATTTCTTCATCAATTGCATGAGCCGTATCATCAGACATTTGCTTATGCTGTGTCACCGAACGACCCAAGAAAACCTCGCCTTCATCTTCACTATAAGACAAGGGCCCCATACGATCTGATAGACCCCACTTGGTCACCATATTACGAGCAATTTCAGTTGCACGTTCTATATCATTGGAAGCTCCAGTGGTTACACTATCATGCCCAAAGATTAGTTCTTCGGCGATACGTCCACCATACAGACTTGATAACTGGCTTTCTAAATGCTGTTTGCTATGACTATAACGATCTTCTTCTGGCAAGAACATAGTCACACCCAAAGCGCGTCCACGCGGGATAATCGAAACTTTATAAACGGGATCATGATCAGGAACGGTCAAACCGACGATGGCATGACCTGCTTCATGATAAGCCGTTAGTTTCTTTTCTTTCTCACTCATCACCATGGACTTACGTTCAGCACCCATCATAATCTTGTCTTTAGCTTGCTCAAATTCTTCCATGCCAACTGTACGTTTGTCAGTACGGGCAGCAAACAAAGCAGCTTCATTAACAAGGTTAGCTAAATCAGCACCTGAGAAACCAGGAGTACCACGTGCCAATAGTTTTGGCTTTACATCATCACCCAGAGGCACTTTACGCATATGAACTTTAAGGATCATTTCTCGACCACGTACATCAGGCAAGGGTACTACTACCTGGCGATCAAAACGCCCAGGTCTTAGCAATGCTTTATCTAATATGTCAGGACGGTTAGTGGCGGCTATAACAATAACGCCTTCATTCCCTTCAAATCCATCCATCTCTACAAGAAGCTGGTTCAGTGTTTGCTCTCGTTCATCGTGACCACCACCCAAACCAGCACCACGTTGACGACCTACTGCATCAATCTCATCAATAAAGATAATACACGGTGCATGCTTTTTGGCCGTTTCGAACATGTCACGGACACGGGATGCGCCCACGCCCACAAACATTTCAACAAAATCTGAACCAGCAATACTAAAGAAAGGAACTTTGGCTTCGCCTGCAATGGCTCTGGCAAGTAATGTTTTACCCGTGCCTGGTTGGCCTACCATTAATACGCCTCGAGGAATTTTCCCACCTAGTTTTTGGAATTTACTAGGATCTTTTAAGAAATCGACGACCTCTCCAACTTCATCTTTAGCCTCTTCACAGCCGGCAACATCAGCAAAAGTCACCTTTATTTGGTCTTCCGTCAGCATTCTTGCGCGACTTTTTCCGAATGACATTGGGCCACCTTTACCACCACCACCTTGCATCTGGCGCATGATGTAGACCCACAGACCTATTATCAGTAAGAACGGCGCCCAACTAATAATGATTTCCCAAAGCAATGAATTTTTTTCAGGAGGTATAACATTAACGCTAACGTCATTCTCGTAGAGATCATTAATCAATTGCGGATCGTTAGGATAAGCCTGAATAGAATATTTCTGACTCCCTTTCGTTTTAGCAAGAATTCTCTGATCCTGAATATCGACAGAGATAATTTCACCCTCTTTTACTTTTTTAATAAACTGCGTGTAATTCAGTGGGCTAGACTGTTGTATTGGCTGCTGGAATTTCTGAAACACCAGAATCAGCATCATTGCTATAGCAACCCAAATTAAAATATTTTTTGTTAAATCGTTCAAAACTTTACCTTGTAAATCAATATGATTTTGTTGTTATTGGATATTAACCAACCCCAATCAAACCTGAATTATTAACCATCGCTACAAATTATTACATCAATTTTACACTAAAAGCTGCTGTGCCAATACATAAACTTCACGGCTACGTGGACGCGAAGCCTTGGGCTTAATAATCTTTACTTTTTTAAACAGGTTTCGCACTTCTTTCAAGAATTCATCAGAACCTTGACCCTGAAACAGTTTAGCAATAAAAACACCTTCTTGGTGAAGCATCCGACCCGCCATATCTAAAGCAAGTTCACATAAATAAATAGACTTAGGCTGATCGATAGAATCCACTCCACTTATATTGGGAGCCATATCAGAAATAACAAGATCGCATTTTTCCGAACCTAAGGTTTCTAATAATTGATCAAACACCTCATCTTCACGAAAATCACCTTGCACAAATTCCACATGAGCCAAAGGGTCAATCGATAGAATGTCGCTGGCAACCACTCTGCCTTTTTCGCCCACTAAAGAAGCACAATATTGACTCCAGCCTCCCGGAGCAGCGCCCAAGTCAACTACCTTCATACCCTGCTTGATGACACGGTTTTTTTCCTGAATCTCAATGAGCTTATAGACAGCGCGTGAACGATAACCATCTTGGCGAGAACGCTTCACATACTCATCATCAAAATGCTCATCTAACCACTGCTTACTGCTTTTACTTCTGGACATATTGAGGTGACTCGGTTTTACTTACTTCATTACAGACAACCAAGTAGATTATCATGGAACTAACAAACCCTCAGAAGAAAAAACTCAAAGGATTGGCTCACGACTTACACCCGCTCGTTACTATCGGGCAAAAAGGTCTTAAAGAATCCATCCATGATGAAATAGAAACCACTTTAAGCTTCCACCAGCTAATCAAAGTGAAAGTCATTGCCGACAACCGTGAGCAGCGTGAAGGCATCATTGCTTTATTAATCGACAAACATCAAGCTACCCTTGTACAAACCATTGGACATGTTGCTGTTTTGTATCGAAAGAATAAAGATAAAGCAGATGTGTTATCAAGTTAACAAACCTATCTCAAAAAAATTATCAAGTTGGGGGAATAAGAAGGGTGTGATTAAAAGTGATGCTTTTGTAGGTTT
>CAZDMX010000343.1:0-3162 GCA_964506085.1 uncultured Thiothrix sp.
TAATCAGGAAACTATACCCTGTACACACATCCAGCCTTAGGAAGGTGCGGTTAAAAGTGATGTCAATGTAAAAAACCACAATTTGTAGGTTGTGGGTGACGCAGGAACCCCAACAAACAGAGTTACGTTGGGGTTCCCTCGGTAACTGCTCCATGCGTTACCCTACCTCCTGTGTCCATACAGTCGTCACCCGCAACCTACAAAATCAAAACTTTGACTTGCACACAAAGGACATAGCAATCTTTTTATTTCTGATCGAAACCCATCTCAAATCGTTGCTCAGAAAACAGAGCTGCTTCCCTAATGCTTCCTTATTGAATCCTCTGCATCATCGCTCTCATCCTCATGAGACGACTGAATCGTTGCAGAATCTTCGTCTTCTTCATCATCAGTTAGTGGGGTTGTGGCTCTTTCAAGAGCCAACTCCAATACTTCATCAATCCATCTAACGGGTTTAATATCAAGCCCCTTCTTAACGTTGTCTGGCACTTCTGCCAAATCCTTTTCATTATCCTTAGGAATTAACACCGTAGTGATTCCACCGCGATGAGCAGCTAACAGCTTCTCTTTGAGTCCACCAATCGGAAGCACCTCGCCCCTTAAAGTGATTTCACCCGTCATAGCTACATTTGCAAGCACGGGGATATTAGTCATCGCAGAAACAATCGCTGTTACCATGCCAACTCCTGCACTTGGACCATCCTTGGGAGTAGCTCCTTCAGGTACATGGATATGTATATTATGCTTTTTAATGAAACTCCGTGTAATACCTAAAAGCCTCGCACGATTCTTTACTACTGTTTCAGAGGCATGAATAGACTCTTTCATAACCTGACCAAGACTACCTGTAGCGCGTGTTGCACCATTACCTGGCACTACAACACTTTCAATGGTAAGCAACTCACCACCTACTGAAGTCCAAGCCAAGCCAGTGACCTGACCAACCTGATTTTTCTTGTCTGCTCTACCATAATCAAAGCGCTGGACACCCAGATACTTTTCAATATTGCGAACCGTAACACTGGTTTTTTTAGTGCTAGTCAGCAAATGATCCTTGATGATTTTGCGGCAAATTTTTGAAATTTCACGATCAAGGTTTCTCACACCTGCTTCTCTAGTGTAATGACGCACAATAGCCAAGATGGAACCATCACTAATTTTTAATTCACCTTTCTTAACGCCATTAGTCTTCAATTGTTTGGGAACAAGATAGTTCTTGGCAATGTTTAATTTCTCATCCTCTGTATAACCGGGAATACGAATAACTTCCATTCTATCCAGTAAAGGCCCAGGAATATTCATGCTGTTAGCCGTTGCAACAAACATAACATCTGACAGATCAAAATCAACTTCGAGATAATGATCAGCAAAAGTGCTATTTTGTTCAGGATCAAGCACTTCCAGCATAGCAGAGGAAGGATCACCTCTAAAGTCAGTAGACATTTTGTCTATTTCATCTAAGAGAAACAGAGGGTTTCGGGCTTTAACACGTGATAAGTTCTGCACGATCTTGCCGGGCAAAGCACCAATATAGGTACGACGATGACCGCGTATTTCAGCTTCATCTCTAACGCCACCAAGAGCCATTCGAGTGTATTTTCTACCCGTTGCACGAGCAATAGATTGGCCTAATGAAGTTTTACCAACACCCGGAGGGCCAACTAGGCACAAGATAGGTCCTTTTAAAGCTTTAACGCGCTGCTGAACTGCTAAATATTCAAGGATTCGTTCCTTTATTTCTTCAAGCCCATAATGATCTTCATTCAGTACATTCTCAGCTTGTTCAAGATTATGAGACACTCTAGACTTTTTCTTCCAGGGCACTTTAACCAGCCAATCAATATAATTACGCGCAACAGTTGCCTCAGCGGACATAGGCGACATCATCTTGAGTTTATTAAGCTCGGTAGTCGCTTTTTCTTTTGCCTCTTTAGGCATGCCTGCTTTTTTTATTTTTACTTCAAACTCTTCCAGCTCATTAGTAGGTGCTTCATCAATATCACCCAGCTCCTTCTGAATAGCTTTCATTTGCTCATTCAGATAGTACTCACGCTGACTTTTCTCCATCTGGATTTTTACGTTACCACGTATACGTCGTTCAACTTTTAACAAGTCAATTTCGCTCTCAACCAGTTCAAGCAAATGCATTAAACGTTTTTCAATATAAGGAATTTCCAGAATAATCTGCTTATCTTTCACTTTCAGAGACAGATGCGCTGCAATGGTATCGGCAAGGCGAACAGGGTCATCAATACCCGATAGCGAGTTAAGAATCTCTGGTGGTATCTTTTTATTGAGTTTTACATATTTTTCGAATAACGAAACAAGTGTCCGTTCATATACTTCTACTTTACGAGGATCAAACTTGTCTTCATCAATGAGATTGATCGTATCCGCTGTGTAATAATTTTCATTGCTGTTTAACGCAACCAGCTCAACACGATTAGTTCCTTCCACCAATACTTTTAATGTCCCATCAGGCAATTTTAACAATTGCAGGATAGTAGCCATCGTACCCACATCGAATAAATCATCAATTCCAGGGTCATCAACGTCAGCATTCCGTTGAGTAACAAGCAGGATTTGCTTATTATCTTCCATTGCTAAATCTAGCGCATTGATAGACTTAGTGCGGCCAACAAATAAAGGAATAACCATATCTGGATAAACAACGACATCACGTAATGTTAATACCGGAACATTGTCATATTGAATAGATAGTTCGTCTGGGGATTCTGTCATTGTAACCTCTTATTGATACTATTTTAGTAACTATCTTGTTTGCTGGATATTAGCCTCTTCAGGGTGTCTCTTCTGGATTGAGAGCACTCTTAGAGCCAATGAATAACACTATATAAGGTCTGTTTGATATATTACAACGCCGTGCTTCAACTTACTGAGGTTCATCATTACTCATGAGTGATGCCCATGAGTTAATGTTCAGGATAATCAGTATGATTTACGAAGCAGCATTGGCTGTTTTAGCGTCCGGGTTTTCATAGATAAGATAGGGTTGAGCTTCTCCATTTACTACAGCTTCATCAACGACAACTTTAGAGACACCTTCTTCTGACGGGATATCGTACATAGTATCTAGCAAGATACGTTCCATAATCGTCCGCAGTCCTCTTGCGCCCGTTTTATGCTTCATGGCTTTCTTTG
>CAZDMX010000344.1:0-3159 GCA_964506085.1 uncultured Thiothrix sp.
AAAGTGGAGTATTAATAAAGACCTTCACTCATCGGAGGTATATTCAGTAGGTTGTAGGTGACGCAGGACCCCAACAAAGTAAGGTCACGTTGGGGTTCCTGCGTCACCCGCAAAATTATGTATTTTCAATCTTTGTTATAATTGGCACAGTTAAAATACACAAAGGGAGTACAATGTTGTGCTGAAAGTAGGTCTAACGGGTGGAATCGGTTGTGGCAAAAGTACAGCAGTTGGTTTTTTTCAGAAATATGGCGTACCCGTCATTGATGCAGATCACATAGCAAAAACATTGGTAGAGCCTGGACAGCCAGCATTAGAAGAAATAGCAAATTGTTTCGGTGATGCTTATATTCAGTCTGATGGTCAACTCAACCGAGCATTACTTAAAGCAAAGGTTTTTTCTGACAAATTTCTGCTCAACCAATTAGAAGCAATACTTCATCCTCGAATTCGTCGTGCTATTCATTTACAGATGAATACGTTTCTATCAGGTGAGAGCATCGCTAAAGAACACGGGTATATTATTGTAGATGTGCCTTTGCTCGTTGAAAAAGGTTATCAAGATCTCTTTGATGAGATTGTTGTGGTTGATTGTACTGTGCAACAACAAGTGCAAAGAGTCTTGATGAGGGATGATATGAATGAACGATCTGTACGGGCAATCATTAATAAACAAGCTACAAGAAAAGAACGTCTGGAAATCGCGACCGAAACATTGGATAATAGCGGATCGATTTTTACGCTAGAGCAGCAAGTAAAGGCCATACATATCAAGTATGCTAACTTAGGTCAAAGCACCTTAAGCTAATGTTTTAGTTGTCTTTCAGGTCTAAACACTATTGGGTAGTGGGTTAAACCTGTGATTATTTGCTTTTTCCGCCGCACCCTTCGACAAAGCTCAGGATGCTCGGACAAAGCTTGAAACGAACATCCTGAGCTTGTCGAAGGATGTGGAACATAAAGTTTCCTGATTATAAACAACAGATTTAACCACTACCCACTATTGCTTAAGCTGCCGTTTAAGGCTATTTAGAATCACACAATATATAAAAAAAACTAGGGATATTAGAATAAATGATCGTATACGAGCAGCCGCTAAATGAAAAAATACGTCTTTTTATGCGGCTTGAACACATGTTTGCCAGATTTGATCATTATGTTGCAGAGCCTTCAATAACGAATAGCCAGACAGCTATTGAGCTTTTATTAGAATTACATGAAATGTCTTCAAGGCTTGATGTCAAAAGCGCTATTTTGAAAATCATTGATCATCAAACTACCGTCATTAAGGGTTTCCACGACGAAGATGATGTGGTCGAAGAAAAGAAAAACAGTATCATCGAAATTCTTGAAGAAAAAACCAAAGAACTGTATAGCTTCCACGGGCAGTTTGGCCAGTATATGAAAAACCATTCCTTTTTGAATTTTGTTAAGCAGCGCTTGAGTGTTAGTGGTGGCTTGAACGCTTTTGATGCGCCTATTTTTAATCTGTGGATTAATCAGCCGGTAGAGATGCGAACAGAGCAACTGAAATCATGGATAGAGCCTTATCAGAAATCTCGTGAAGCTGTACAACTGGTTATGGAACTTATTAGGAAAAGTGCAGAAAAAGTTGAGCATGTAGCTGAAGACGGTTTTTTTCAGTCGACATTGAGGACGGGTGTAAAGGCCAAAAACTATCAGCTACTAAGAGTGCATATTCCAAGTAGCTACTCATACTACCCGGAGATTAGTGCAGGCACACAGCGGTTTTCAATTCGTTTTGTGAGTATTGATGATTTGGCTGAACGAGGCAAACAAGTTCAAGATGATGTAAGTTTTTCACTCAGTATTTGCGGCTTCTAGTAAAGTATGTCTTCCGTATATGACGACTCAAACCTTGATCAAATGACGGATGAGGAGCTATTTTCAGAATCATTTTCATATTTGAAACAAGCTTTTTTAAAGCAAAGCGCTTCGCAACGCCGAGTAGCCGTCAGAGTCAAATTCTTGATTCGTTCTCTGATGATGGCAATTGTGACCTCTTTGCTGTTTATTTTCTATCTTATTTATATTTTAACACATCAAGTTAATGTGTTATCGGATGAATTGGATGCAATGTCTGCTGAAGGTCAAATGGTTATAAATAGTATGAATAATATTGATTCTGTGATGATGAAGTTTGAGGCACACATGAATTCATTGCCCTACATTAATGAATCTGTGTCGCGTATTGATGAAAATTTATCACTGGTGGAAGTCAATATTGCAGGAGTGTCGGATAATCTGGGTAAGATAACGGGTGAAGTTAATCAGCTTAGTCAGACACTTGGAAGCATGTCTACTAGCATTCAGGTGCTGGACTATACGGTTCATCAAGTTAATAAGGATATTAACGATGCGACAAAACCCATTCAGCGCTTTAACGACTTTAATCCATTTAACTTCATGAGATAATTTGGCTTTTACTGATTATGGAACTATCGCGTACACAATTAAATAATCTACATTCCTGTATGTCGGAATTATTGAATAACGCAAAGCAACAGGAAACTCTAACCAGTCGTAACATAAAGGCTACAAATAGAGTTATTCTGATCTTTACAATGCTGGGTGCGCTGCTGACGATCTCTATATTCTTCCTGTTCTTCGGTTTAACCAGTGCGATCAAACACTCTGTTGAAAGTATGGCTACTATCCAATCTCAAGTCGTAGCATTGAGTGAAACGATGAACAGTATTACGGATTCAGTGGAAAGCATGGGCGGGGATGTAGAAAGCTTGTTTGATATGAATGAAAGCGTGGGTCACATGGTGCTAAAAACGGGCATTATTAATAGCTACATTGCCAAAATTAACGATCAAACCAGACTACTGAGTTCTGATGTGTCATATGTTCGTTATCATGTTGATAATGTGAATAATAACTTCTCGAGTATTAATCAGGCAATAGGTGGGGTCTCCTATTCTATCCATGAGGCTGCAAAGCCTATCAAGCAGTTTATACCTATACCTTAGTTGGGCGAATCTGTTGTTTTTTGTATTCTGATTTAATATTGTCGATATCGTATAATTGCGGGATTATATAAAGTAGAATGCGGGTTTATGTATTGAACCTAAAAAACTCAGTTGAAACGTAGCGAGAATGACTAGAGTGCAGAAGATAAAGGAATTTCTGGAA
>CAZDMX010000345.1:0-3147 GCA_964506085.1 uncultured Thiothrix sp.
CGTATGCATATCAAGCAACACTGGTCGAATAAATTCGACCCTACAAGCTGATCCAAAAAATAAGCTTGTAATAATTAGCCGAAACAAGCTTACTTCGACAGCCTAGTTAGCACCTACATCTTATCGCCACCAAGTACTTTTCTTCCAATATTCCAGTTTATTAAAATCACCATGTTGAAGAGGATGTGAACCGTAATTACGATTAATAACTCTGGCGAGGATAAATTCTTGAGAACAAGGCATCATGACGAGTCATAGCAGGGCTATGGGGAGGAGTGATAACGCAGTTATCATGGATTTAGACCGTCAGATTATTAGTTGTAATTACGGTTTACTGTACTAGTCTTTATATGAGATTTGTGCAAGAAAGAATCTTATCTTTTGTACAAAGCTTCCCTCTATAAAAAATTATCATTAAAACAGGAATAAACCCATGCAATTCAAGTTTCCATTACGCGATAAAAACGGCAAGGAAATAATTGAACAAGCCGTGCTATTCAAAGCACTTAGAACGGAGAACAGCGGTTTTTTTCCTATTAATGTTGATGGCCTTTGGCATAACGGTATTCATTTTACCGACAGTGAAAACAGTGAGCTTAATTTAGCAGAAGCCATTGGCTGTATTGCTGATGGTGAGGTAGTCGCGTACAAGCTACCCTCCTCTTACCAGCAGACTTCCATAGCGGGTGTTGATTACCCCTATTCCAATGCCTTTACGCTGGTGCGTCATGTTTATGAAACACCCAATGGAAATATTCTGGTTTTCTTTTCCTTGTATATGAATTTACTTCCTCTGGATTTTTATTCAACCCAAAAACTGCCTGCTTATTTACTCGGTGAAAAGGCTTATAAAGTGGGACAACAGGCTACAGATACAGAAGCGTTTGCGGGTTCTACACTGGGTTTGCGGATACGCCATGAAGCCTCTGGCGATGTAATAGCTCTATTACCTCAAGGAACCGAGCTTAGCCTAAAAAACTCAAACTCAAACTGGAAACAAATCAAGTCACTTGTTAAAGGCGCAGCAATCGTTAAACCTTCATGGGTATGGAGTCCAGCACTTGATGAGCAAGGTGATAGCGGTATTTATACAGTGAGCGATAGAGCCAACGACAGCGAAGCATTTGCAAGTAATATCTCTGGCTTACGCATGCGCGCAGAGGCAAGAGGACGAGTAATAGCATTATTACCTCAAGGCACTCAAGTCACACTAGATAGAGCCAGCGATGGCAATTGGCGAAAGATTAAAAACATCGTTTCGGGTGATCCTGTTCTGGCACCCGGTTGGGTCTTTGCAGCGGAATTGGACGAGACCCTTAGATTAGCTAATAACAACCGATATGAAGTGAAAAGCACGGTAAGTGATACTGAAGACGACATCTCTGCGGGTACGAAGGGTTTACGCATTCGACTTGAACCTGGAGCAGAAATCATCGGACTACTAAAAGCTGGCGATCAAGTCATTCTGGGAGAACAGCAAGGTAACTGGGCGAAAATGATTGCCGTACTAAACCCATCCTCGTCCCCGTTATCCACCCCGCTTTACAAAAAAGGTTGGGTTTGGCTTGCCGAACTGGATAAACCCGCATCGAAAAAATCATATTATCGCGTTGGGAATGCAGCTAACGATAGACCTAGTTTTGCCAACGGTGTGACAGGTTTGAATATGCGCCTGGAACCCAATGGGTTTTTATTAGGCTTATTACCCAAAGATAGCTTATTAGAACTGGGTACACGCCAAAACCAATGGGCGCAAGTTAAGAATATTCAACAAGGCAATCCCATTTATAACACCGCTTGGGTTTGGGTGCCTGAGCTGGATCATATTGCTGATAATCTTTATAAAGTCGGCAATAAAGCAACGGATACAGAAGCTGATTTTGCACCCGGTAAAGTAGGTATTCGGATGCGAGACCTACCCACCAGAGCCATTATAGCGTTGCTTCCCAGAGGTGTTCAAATAGAGCTAGAGCCACATAATAATCGCTGGGCAAAAATTCGTACTATTACTGATGGAGAAGCTATTTATCCACCTGCATGGGTGTGGGTTGCAGAACTGGATCAACCTCGACCTACCGCAAAAACATTCCAGGCTAGCCTTCAAGCACAGGATCAAGCCAGTTTTGCGGAGGGTCATACAGGCTTGAATATGCGCCTGAAACCTAACGGTATTATCTTGGGATTATTGCCCAGAGGTGTGCATATAGAGCTACAACCCAGCAACACAAGCGGTACCAATAATAGTCGCTGGAATAAGATCAGCAAAATTACCCAAGGCGAAGCTATTTATGACCATGGTTGGGTCTGGACACCTGAGTTAGATCGTCTCTCCGAAGGTCGTTATCGCGTAGGTAATTTAGCCAACGATAAAGAACCCGACTTTACCCTTAACGCCCCTGACACTCCTGACGCTCGCAACACTACGGGATTGCGTATGCGTCATCTCTTTAGTAGAGAAACCATTGCTTTATTACCTCGTGGGACAGAATTGGAGCTTGAAGCCAATACAGGTCGCTGGGCGAAAGTAAAATCCATCCACAAAGAAACGCCTTTCTATCGCTCTGCCTGGGTATGGAGTGCAGAACTCGAAGAAGTGCAATCACTGGATTCTGCCTATACGGTAGGCGATGCGGCTAATGACTTACAGCCTGCTTTTGCTGGTAGTGCATCGGGTCTACGCATGCGCACAGAACCGGGTGGCGACATTATGGCGCTCATCCCAAAAGGTGTGAAAGTTGAAATAGGTGAGCTTCAAGGCTCATGGGCAAGGATCAAGAACTTCATTCAGGGAGAAGCCGTCTATAGCCACGGCTGGATATGGACTCCAGATTTAAACGCAATAAGCCAGCCCCCCAACTCTGACCCTGAGCAAATCACCTTAATCAGCAAAACTATTAAGGCAGGTGAAAGCATTGGCTATGCTGGTCAATATAACGATATTGCAGAGCAAAACCAACAGCGTTTTCATTTACAAATATTCACTGCCGACAACCTGCCTAAATTCATGACTAACCCCTATCAGGATACTGGTGGTAAAGACTTATTACTGATCCCTTCACAAACCCCATTGTTCGACCAGGCTGAAACTGATGGCGGTATGAGTTTTGAAGAATCCGGTATTAGTCTGGCCAACGATATCGTTATTGA
>CAZDMX010000346.1:0-3127 GCA_964506085.1 uncultured Thiothrix sp.
CGTAGCACCATTGGCGGGACTAAAGTCCCACTTCCAAGTCAAAAATACATCGTTGGGATAGTGAAAAATTAGCTGTATTGAACAGCCCTGAGGTTAAGCCTACCACTTGAATAATTCAGTGCGGATAAGCTGTTTCTCTGTTTCATCGCAAGCTTGCTGGTAATGCACACCTTGTTTATCAAGCATAGCGATTACTTTTCCATGTTTGTAAATAACGCGATTACTCGCCAAAATTGGAATTTTATCGCCTGACAGTAAGACACCTTGTAGATTTAAGGGATCAGCCGCTGAAATCACTACATAGTTACTTGCAGTGCTATCATCCTCTTTTATATTACGAATTTTCCTTAATGAACCAACAGCATCGGGTAAGGCAAACTGCTCTCCACTAACACTTTGTACAAAGCGCCCTCCCCTGATTTCTCCGCGTGCTTCCATGCGCCAATACACGCGTAACAAGACCCGCCACGGTGGTAATCCGGTTTCACGTTTTAATACTTTTCGAAAAACTACTCCATAGCGTTGCAATAACTTATTAGCTACATAGTCTAGATCAGGATTTTGGTCTGGGGCTTTGGTTTCCTCATGCTCCAGACACTCAAGCAAACTCCAACGTCCGGCATGATCAAAGGGTGATAGCGCTCCACCTGGCCTACCTCGTCTGCCAGCAAAACGAGGACGCTTGGCAGCGGGGGTGACTAAAGCACGTAAGCCTGCGAAGCTATCTGATGTCACTAAGCCCCAGTTGACCAGCTCTCCTAATGCGTCTTCTACCTGTGTTCTTAAAATACCCGATTGTTTGACGATATCTATAAAGAACATTGCGCCATGTTGCTTGAGTGTTTCAGCTACTTTCTTGGCATAGGCACTCAACGAAATGTCTGCCTCATTGAGCATGGGGTAAAGGGAGCGCCAAATATCAATATTGCTACGCTGGATAATGGCAATAGGAGATTGCGAAACAGGTGAGTTCTTCTGTTTGTGCGCCTGCTTTTGTACGGACAAGCGCAACCAGCTAATGCGTCCTGTTAGTGATAAGGTTTCCAACATATTAGCGGAATACAAGTTGATTCGTGCTGGAATAATCGCCTTTTCCCATGCTGCGGCTGCGATAGGATAACCCTCCAGCTGTTCCAGTACTGCACTGAGGGATTCTAGCCCTTCGCCTTTCTCGGTTAAGCCTTGCCAGTAGAACAAAAATCGCATGTAATCACTTACGCTAACAGGCTCTATCTCACTGCGTAAACGGCTGATAGTGTAGCGATGGATTCGAGCAAGTAAACGACGCTCGCACCACTCTGCAGCAGTTGCGTCGGTAAACGCGCCACGGATAACAAAGCCTTCCTGCTCCAATGTTAATAAAGTGGTATCAATACGTGATATTGGCAAGTCTAATGATTGAGCAAGCTGATTGGCTGTAACCGGGCCAAGACCTTCCAATCTGCTTCTGACTATCTCAACTAATAGCTTATCTGTATTGCCTGAATCAACTTTGGCTTTGCTCAGTGCTGACAATTTTGGCTTTAGTTTAGCGTCAGGAAGTACCGCTAAAAACTCATGCAATCTCTCGGCAGTCACCCATAATTTCAAATGCTCATTAATGACTAGAACAGTAGCGCGTGCGTCATCTAGTAATTGTTGAAAAGCCCTTTGCCATTTGTAGTCTAATGCGTCATTAACATTCCCCTGCTCTGCTTCTTCTACTGTCACAAATCCAAGAATCATTAACGCATCATGTAGTTCATCAGCATCCCGAACTAAAGGCCAGGCTTCTTGCTTAACTTTGGTGATGGCTGCTGGGTCTAATCTAGACAGCTCGGCGGCTTCAGTAGGATCAAGATAACCCCTCGACTGTACCGCCATCGTGCGCCGCTCTTCGGCAGGCGCATCATCCAGAAAGGCATACGGTTTGGCTGTCAAAACTTCTGCTGCTAGTGGTGACGGGGCGGTCAGATCGCAAGCTGTGACGGTTATTTCATTAGCTTCCAAACGGCTTAATAGTGTTTCCAAACCTTCAATATCCATCACTTCATACAGACAATCCTGTAGCGTTTGTTGAATCAATGGATGATTCGGCACTTCACGATCTCCAGCAATGTTCTCGCCACAAGCAATTTGATCCGGGAATAATACGGCTACCAAATCTTCCGCATCAGAGCGTTGAAAATACGGAGGGTTTCGCTTGCCGCCCCGAAAGCGCTGAACCGCCAAAGCAGTAGTAGCATTCCAGCGCCAGCGAGTCGGAAACATGGGAACCGCCAATACAGCCTGGATTAATACCTCACGTACTGTTTTTGCATTCAGGTATTTGGCAACTTCTAACAAAGGAAAGCTATGCGAAGAAGAAAGCGATAAAATAATAGTGTCTTCTAACGCGGCGGCTTGTAATTCAAAGTTAAACTTACGACAAAAACGCTTGCGTAATGACAATCCCCAAGCTCTATTTAATCTGGAGCCAAAAGGCGAATGCACCACAAAATGCATATCCCCTACTTCATCAAAAAAACGCTCGAAGACAATGTTCTGCTGCGTTGGGATAATGCCTAATGCGGCTTTGGTGGCGGCTAAATAGTTAACCAGTTGTTCAGCCGCCGAGGTTTGTAAACCGTAGTAATCTTTAACCCATTCGGTGGTATGTTCCAGACCTTTTTCTAGCGCTTCATTCACAGCACCGCGCAAATCAGACACAGCCACAGACAGCTCATCAGTACGTCCCGGTGCTTCACCCAACCAAAACGGGATATTCGGCGGCTGTCCTTTGGCATCTTCAACAAACACTTTGCCTGTTTCATTTTTCAAGATGCGGTACGAGGTGTTGCCTAATTGAAAGATATCACCGGGCATACTCTCAAAAGCAAAATCTTCTCCCACTGAGCCAACCCGAAAACCTTCCGGTTGTAATATGACTTCACAATCAAACTGATCCGGTATCGCACCCCCATTAGTAATGGCTACCAGCCTTGCACTACGCCGCGCTCTGACTTTGCGATTGACGGCATCCAGATGCAGGTAAGCTCCACGTCTTCCACGCTTGGTAGAATAGCCATCTGCCAGCATTTGAATAATATCGTCAAAGTCTTTAAGTGAAAGGTTGTGATAAGGCCAAGCGCATCGAAAAGCTTCGTAT
>CAZDMX010000347.1:0-3126 GCA_964506085.1 uncultured Thiothrix sp.
CTTTAGATTCAGTGCTATAGGCATTCGCAGTAGTTTCAACTGCGTTTTTTAGGGTAAACGACGACAAGTCTGTCGAAGGCTCGAATTCACAAGATCAGGGTGTTTCGCCAGCCAATCAAAATGATCAACAATCGGCTGTACTAACTTCTGATCCTGTCCATTGGCATACCGCGTCATCAAAAAAAACAACGCAGCTACCAAGGTTTCGGCAGAGCTATTTTCTGCAATACCACAGTTACAATTCACCACCCAGTTCCTTTAAATAATCAGCTTCAACCTTGGTCGCTACGACAATAACGCCTAGGAAAAAAAGTGCTAGGATAATCCGTTTAATTAAATCTGACATTGGAGATCCCTATATTCCATGATATATTTTGTCACATATATCAATTAACGATAATCATTATCACTTAAATCGCGAGCCAATGTCAACGTAATCTCGTAAAATTAAATTGGATAAGTTTCGAATCAGACCTCGTTAATCAATATTGATAGTGATTATCATTGATGCTAATGTTCGTCCCAAAGCATCTTATGTAAAAGGAAACAGACTAAATGATTAACTATCGACACAAATATTTACTACCCACCTTGCTCTTTACTCTAACCGCTACCCCTTTGGGGAGCCTTTATGCTGAGGCAAAAGGTGAAGTTAACCTCTACTCCGCCCGTAAGGAAAAACTAATAAAGCCTTTGCTGGATGATTTTACCAAGGAAACTGGGATTACTGTGAATCTAGTCACAGGTAAAGCTGATGCATTGCTAAAACGGTTACAAACTGAAGGAAAAAACAGCCCTGCTGATTTGTTTATTACCACCGATGCAGGACGCTTACATCGCGCTAAAGAAGCAAACGTATTGCAAAAAACGGAATCTGAAATACTCAACAAAGCGATTCCAGAAACCATGCGCGGTAAAGACGGCTTTTGGTATGGTTTGTCGCAACGCGCTCGCCCTATTTTTTACAAGAAGGACAAAGTAAAGCCCGAAGAGCTTTCGACCTATGAAGCGTTAGTTGATGACAAATGGAAGCAACGTATTTGCATTCGTGGCTCTAGTAATATTTACAACCAGTCATTAATCGCTTCCATGATCGCCAATAATGGCGAGGAAAAAACAGAAGCATGGGCAAAGAAATTTGTGGCAAACTTTGCTCGTCCACCCAAGGGCGGCGATAGAGATCAGATAAAGGCTGTGGCCTCAGGTCAGTGTGATATTGCTATAGCCAACACCTATTATTTTGGCACCATGTTACACGGTAAAGATGAGAAGCAAAAAGAAGCCGCAGAAGCTGTTGCTATCTTTTGGCCTAACCAGTCAGATCGTGGTACGCATGTCAATGTGAGCGGCGTTGCCATGACACGATCCGCAAAAAATAAAGCTAACGCGCTGAAGCTCATGGAGTTCTTAGTGACCAAAGAATCTCAAGCATGGTACGCAAAAGCCAACCATGAATATCCTGTACTTGAAGACGTAACTTGGAGTGACACCTTAAAAGAGTGGGGGGAGTTTAAGGCAGACACACTAAACCTTTCTCGCTTAGGGGAGTTGAATGCAGATGCTGTCAAGTTAATGGATCGCGCCGGATGGAAATAAGGGCTGAGGATTTAATTAGATCCTCAACCCCGAGCCGCTCGCTTGAGCACTAAATAGTTGAAGAGGCTTACTTCACTCAGCTCTAGTTTGCCTAACCGCTGGGTCATTCTGACACTATTCATTGCGTTATTTATGGCGCTGCCTGTTTTAATTGTAGGCAGTGCCATCTTTCAACCACTCAATGAAAACTGGCAACACCTTAGACAATATTTACTGAATGAGTACCTCAGTAACACTCTTATACTCATGTTAGGAGTGACGGTAGGCACACTCAGTATCGGCATTAGCACGGCATGGCTAACCAGTATGTGTGAGTTTCCAGGCCGTCGCTGGCTCACATGGGCGTTACTACTCCCTCTTGCTATGCCTGCGTATATTATTGCGTATACCTATACGGGGTTACTAGATTTTGCAGGGCCGCTTCAATCACAGATAAGAAGCCTCACCGGCTGGGGATACGGCGATTACTGGTTTCCTGAAGTGCGTTCTTTGAATGGCGCTATTGTGATGCTAACGCTGGTCTTATACCCCTATGTTTATATGCTCTCACGAGCGGCATTTCTAGAACAATCAGTATGTGCATTGGAAGTTAGCCGCACCCTCGGCTGCACACCATTCAGCAGTTTTTATC
This sequence comes from uncultured Thiothrix sp., assembly GCA_964506085.1. GTDB lineage: Bacteria > Pseudomonadota > Gammaproteobacteria > Thiotrichales > Thiotrichaceae > HyVt-477. The sequence continues at coordinate 2,228 of CAZDMX010000347.1, forward strand.
GGGTTGCCTTGCCACTGGCTCGACCCGCTATTATCACGGGGCTTTCGCTAGCATTAATGGAAACACTGGCAGACTTTGGGACGGTACAATACTTTGGTGTACCCACTTTTACGACGGGTGTTTTTCGTATCTGGTACGGGCTGGGAGACAGCCAAACTGCTGCACAACTATCATCCATGTTGCTGATGTTCGTATTTGTGCTAATTTTGCTAGAACGCTGGTCACGAAAACGCGCACGCTATCATCATACCTCGCATAAATATGCCACAATCAAACGCTACCCACTAACAGGGAAACGTGCATTTGCAAGCTGGCTCGTCTGCTTTATACCTGTACTATTGGGTTTTGCCATACCCGCACTACAATTGGCAGTGTGGACTTTCACAACCGCTGAAGAAGTTATCGACAGTGCCTTTATTTCACTCGTACTCAATAGCCTGTTTCTCGCCACCGCAGCCGCACTGATTGCAGTGAGCATTGCGCTGTTATTAGCCTACGGAAAACGTTTGCACCCTACCCTTCTTGTCAAGACAAGCGTACAAACCGCCGCGATGGGATACGCCATACCCGGCACGATCATTGCCGTTGGGGTAATGATTCCTTTCAGCTGGTTCGATAATACGCTGGATAGCTGGATGCGCGAACACTTTAACCTCTCCACAGGCTTGCTGCTCTCTGGTTCTTTATTCGCACTGCTCTTTGCTTATACCGTTCGCTTTTTAGCGGTCTCGGTGCAAACCGTTGATGCCGGGCTGGCAAAGATAAAACCCTCTATGGACGATGCGGGTCGCTCATTAGGGCTAAGCCCCTTTTCTGTACTGCGTAAAATTCACCTGCCATTACTCCGTGGCACGGTGTTGACCGCTCTGCTGCTAGTCTTTGTTGATGTGCTGAAGGAG
>CAZDMX010000348.1:0-3122 GCA_964506085.1 uncultured Thiothrix sp.
AACTCAGGCTCACAAATAGAAATGCGGGTAAAAACCAGATCATTTTTTTTGATTTGGATATAATAAAATAGATAAATAAAAGGCAACTAAGCAGAAAAAGAGCAAGATAACTGAAATGTAAATATCGGACAGCTATAAACTTATCGTCAAAGAATAATTCCATGACAATAATAGAATAGACGACAATGATCAGTAGGACTGAGAACATCTATAGAGGTGCCCCTTTGTTTTATTGGATGAAAATTACCGATTACGTTGCTGCTGCTTAAGCTTGCTTAGCCATGCAAGTTTTTTCATGTGTTGATTAAGCTGAGGATACTTTAACCAGCCGATAGCTCCAAGTGTGAAAAAGAACATGGGTTGCAATTTACCGAAATAATCTACCGTAAAACCAATTAGTATGAGTGCCAGAAATGACAAAACCCAGGCATTTGCCATCCAGCGATAAAGCTCGTGTTGCTTATGCAGATTATTCAATACATGAAAAACAATATAAAGTGAGCAGAACAGTAAAATCATACCCGCTGGAATTCCATGCTGCATGGTAGTTAAAAGCCAAAAGCTATCAATGCTGTAGTTTAACCATTCAGGACGTGACCATTGGCTCACACCAATCCCTAATAGTGGATTGTCAACGACATCGTCCATCGCATATTTCCATTGAAATAACCGGTAATAACCAGTTGCAGGGTTGAATGTCAGATGGGAAACAAGCAGTGCAAAGAAGCCACGATTGGAGATCATATTGACTAGAAATGCGGCTGATAATCCCATAAACAACAGACCCACCCAGAAACGCTTTGCGCCATTCCAGTAATATGAAAGTAAGGCTCCCATGCCCTGAAATATGGTTGATAACAAGGGTGCAGATGAGAGCGTTAACAACATAGAGACTAACAAGGTTATTGCGGCGATCAAATAGCGCAGTTTAAACACAAACAGTGTAAGCAGAATGGCGAAAGGGAAGAAGATAGCGGTGAGCGTTCCGTAGAGAATAGGGTGTACAAACAGGTTGGTCGCTCGCATGATGCCAAAGCGAACATAATAATGTGTATATAGAGCTGGATCCAAGGATTGATGGCCGGTTATCCTGCTCGCCCAGTCGTGTAATACGCGGTGGTGAGTAAAGCTCTCATAAATGGTGAATAGTGTTAACGCAGATAATAAACCTATAAAGGCTATATTGACCTGGAAAAATCGTTTGGGTGTGGTGATAAGCATTCTGGCCAAATAGAATGCCCCCAACACTTCAATGACAAAGATACCGGCTGATTCGATGCCTTTTTGTAAGCCGTGGTTATAAATGAAACTGCTGGTTGCAAGTAGTGTGAAGGCAATTAATAGAATATCCACCAGGTCGGCCTTTTCAATTAATTCTTTAATATTGAACAGGCCATAAATGAGTACTAGCCCAAGAATAATACGATAAGCTTCCAGTCTTAAACCACCGACTAGGTAATAAAACTCTACAGGGATAAAAATCGAGATAACAAAGAATATGGCTAAAATTTTAATCATTATAAGGTTCTGATAGGGGTTTAAGGGTATCTCTATTAATATCTAGCAAGTAACTTCTGACGGTAGAAGAGTAGTACAACAACGGCTGCAAGGAAACCATTTGCTAATAATGTTGCGATGGCAGCACCTTGCATGCCATGGGATTGGATAAGTATATAATTTGTGATCAAGTTTATGATTAACGCGACGACTAAAATAATATTTAAAAACTTAACCTTCTCTTTAATGATGAACATGAAAGAGAAGGTTAGACTGGTTGCTCTTAACCATTGAGCTGCTAGTAAGATTAATAATACCGGGGTTGCCTGCTGAAATTCAGGGCCGAATAACGACAATGCAGGTTTGGCAAGTAAAGCCATAATAATAGTAACTCCAAATAAGCCAACAATGACGAGGGCTGTGGCTTTCCAAAAGAAAGTCCTTAGCTGCTCTGGTTTGTTGTTACTCAATGAAAGTAATCGTGGATAGATGGTTGCGTCCAGAGCGGCCAAAATGAACAGGCTTAGAAAAGATATAGATGCCGCAGTGGAGTATAAACCTACTTTTTCATTACTGAGCAGTGCGCCCACCATTAAAGTATCTGACCACAGCATCAAGAAAGAGAATACGGATACAGGTGCTAAAGGCAATGAACGCTTAACGATTGTTTTTAGGTTTGGTACTTGTGTTTGTGTCGAAGTTTCAATTTGCGCTGAGGCTTTAGTTTGCGGCGAAGCTTTAATTTGCGCCGAAGCTCTAGTTTGCGCTGAGGCTCTAGTTTGCGCTGAGGCTCTAGTTTGCGCTGAGGCTCTAGTTTTAATCCAAGGAATAATGATCAGCAGAGATATAATACCGGCTAAGACATTGGACGCGGTATATAAGTTAATATAAAGCTGATTAAAAGCAAAACCATTCCAGAAGATAAAAATAAGTAACAAAAAACTGAGCGCAGGCAATGCATTCTGTATTAATGCTGATGCGGAAGGTTTATGTAGTGCCTTTAAATAAAATGAGTTAATAGTGATCAGGTTAAAGAAAAGCACACCGATACTGGCAATAATCAAATTGTTTAAAGTAATCTCACCAAAAAGTGTCGTTTTTAAGACAGGGCTAAAAAAGACCCATAATAGGATGAAGCATATTGAGCTAATAAAAACGACGGTATAACTACGCTTCAAAAACTGTTTGCCAAATACTCTCTGCTGCCCATTCTCTTTTGTAACACTGGCTATTTCTTTGACAATTAACTGTTCAACCCCGATTCTGCTGAGTAAAGCTATACCTGTTACCAATGTCAGTAGCATGCGCATATCGCCGTAGTGGCCAAGTGACAGGAGCCTGGCTATAAGTATTTGCAGCGCGAAATTTAGACCTACGCCGGTCAAACGGGCAAGTGTCGCGTACAAGCTTTGCAACAAAAGTCCTTTATTGTTAGCAGGCATATAGGAATGAATTTGCTGAAAAGAGGTATGGCTGCATAGATTGTTTTGTTGTAGATAAGTTAAGGTTAGGCTATTGAATCCTGAAATAGACGGTATGGATTAGGTGTGGAGTATATTATCTGGGAGGAGTTGTGGCAATAACGTGGAGTTTTCTAAAATCTATAAATTAATAGTCTTGCAAAA
>CAZDMX010000349.1:0-3111 GCA_964506085.1 uncultured Thiothrix sp.
GGATCCGGATAGATTGATTCGGTTGCTGAGTGACGATGAATTTTATGTCGCAAGGTATGACTTGAGAGAAGGGGGCTTAAAGGGCATTGATATTGATAGCTCCAATACACTACTGATTACGACGCGTAGACATGGTGTTATTGGTTTTTATGACCTCAACGAACTCCTAGCTGAAGACAGCTCTGTCAATCAAGACGAAATGGATAAACTCTGCCAGGATAGGGACCGTTCATTCGAAAAGCAAAGAAAGAGTGTATTGGGTCGACAGTGGAATTACAGGACTCGAGCCAGGCATGCCTTCATTGCTGCACCCAGGAAGATTTGGCGGCGTTACAGTAAATCAATACGCGACAGGGTCGGATTGCGACGCCTTGATTTAAAAAACAGGTGGTCAACAGAGACGCTTCTCGATCCGTCAGGTCCGGCACTGTCATTAACCACTCACGGCCATCGACTTGAGCTGGTGTTCTACGTCATTGAGTCGATTGGTATGGGTAACAGGAAACCGTCACGCATCATATTATGGATACCGGATGAGGCGTCGTATGCAAACCCGCCTGAAACGCTCCAGCGTCTGAAGTTACGTGGGCTGGAAATTCATCTTGCGGAGGAGTTTGGCCCACACACCAAGTATTACCCGTATATTGATCGTGAGAAAGGGTTTAATGGACCATTAGTCACAGCAGACGATGACAGACTGTATCCGCGTGGCTGGCTACAGCAATTGACTGAAGCTTACAAGGCAGACCCTTCAGTTATTCATTGCTACCGGGCCCATCGAATGGGTCTAAATGACGAGCGATTCGAGCCATACAATCAATGGGAACCATGCCAGAGCACATCACCCAGCCATCTCAATTTTATCACAGGGACGGCAGGTGTCATATATCCTCCGGGTTTCCTGCAATATCTAAAAGATAAAGGTAGAGCATTCGAGCATTGTTGCCCGACAGGTGATGACATCTGGTTAACGGCCAATGCGCTTCGAAGGGGGGTCAAGGTTGCACAGATTCAAGCCGCACCTGTTATCTTTACAAAGATACGGGGTTCGCAAAAGCATCGACTCTTTGATATCAACGTACTTTCTGGGGGCAATCAATACCAGTTAAGGTCAACATTTACTGAAGCAGATTTTGTGGAACTGCGTACGCATTTGCAGTCTGAAAAGGAAATGATACAAACCGCTACTTAAACTATGTGTCTATGGAATGCGGGGCTTCACTCTAATCCTATTTCTCACTATTTCTCTACTACTCGATTTCTCGACCTATTTCTCTTTGTGGAAATCATCGAGCCTCTACTGGCTGGTATTATTGAATCGCTGACAACGGTAACAAGTATATCTCATGCATAGCGTGTTTTCCAAAATAATGACAATCTTGTCGGCTGAAGACAAGCGGCAATTCTATCTCCTCATCTTTATCGTGGTCCTCATGGGTTTTCTGGAGGTGGTTGGAATAGGTGCATTACTGCCCTTCATGGCTGCAGTCACTGATATAGATACTGCGCTGGAGAACAAATATTTACGTTATATCTATGACCTGCTTGCATTTGAAAACAGTGAGGATTTTGCTGTCTTTCTTGGCGCTGTAGTGCTCGTTATATTTATAACGAGAAACGCTTTCTTTGCTTTGGCAAACTGGCTTACTCTACGTTTCACTGCTACGTGGCAACACCTTCTTTCCGTGAAACTCTTGCGAAAGTATCTTTTGCAACCCTATAGTTATTTTATATCAAGGAGTACGCTTGAGTTAAGAAGGAATGTAGTTTATGAAACCGCCCGCCTCGTTAACGGCGTGATTTTTGCCGGTATCCAAGTGTTTGCAAAATCCATCATCTCATTATTTATTATCATACTGCTAATCGTCATAAATCCGGTAGTCGCAATGTACGTTGCGGCATCGCTGGGAGGCAGCTATCTGCTCCTCTATAGCTTTGTTTTTCGAAAATTGAATTTTCTGAGCACGCAGGCGAAGGAAGTACGCAAGTCACAGTTCAAGGTTGCCAGTGAAGCATTCGAAGGGATAAAAGAACTCAAACTGTCCGGAAAGGAAGACGCTTTCATCGAAAATTATTCGGTATTCTCGCGCAACAATGCCACTCTCGAAACATTAAGTCGCAGTATCTCACAGCTGCCAAGATATGCCATCGAAACACTCGCTGTCTCTGGCATCATACTGTTCCTTCTCTATTTGATTATAAATAAACAGGATATTGCCGCATGGGTTCCCATACTTGCTGTCTATATTCTTGCCGGCTACCGCATGCTGCCAGCACTGCAGGTAATCTTTGCAGGCGTGGCGACCATCCGCTACAACATCGCCACATTGGATACGCTACATAAAGATTTTACCTCGCTCACTATTCCGGACACCCATAGTCTGCCTGTAGATTCAGCTCGGAACAGTTTTCAACACTTCGAATCAGTCTCTCTGAAGAAGGTCGACTTCTGCTATCCCAATAGTGATATCGAGATAATATCCAGCCTGGATCTCCTGATTAAACGAAATACCACTGTTGGCCTGATTGGTTCAACTGGGGCAGGAAAAACAACGATAGTGGACATCATACTGGGTCTGTTAAGACCGGCTGCAGGCAGGTTCAGCATTAATGATATCGAGATTACAAATGACAATATTCGCGACTGGCAGCAACGTATTGGCTATGTGCCACAGAATATTTTCTTCCTTGACGATACCGTGGCAAAAAATATCGCTTTTGGCATACCGGCAGAAGACATAGACGATGTAGCTCTGGAAAACGCAGCAAAAATAGCTAACCTGCACGATTATATTATTAATGATTTGCCGGATGGCTATCACACCGTTATCGGTCAACGCGGCATCCGGCTGAGCGGCGGGCAGCGACAACGTCTTGGGATTGCGCGGGCAGTCTACCCGAAACCCGATTTACTGGTGCTTGATGAGGCAACCAGCGCGCTTGATGGCGTGACTGAGCGTGTGGTCATGGAGGCCATCCAGAAGCTGTCACATAAACTAACCATCATTATTATTGCCCACCGCCTGAATACCGTAAAAAATTGCGACGTTATTCACTACATAGACAAGGGCCGTATTGTCTCATCGGGAACCTATGAAGAGCTATCAGGTA
>CAZDMX010000350.1:0-3104 GCA_964506085.1 uncultured Thiothrix sp.
CTTTATTCGTAGTCACTCTACGGGTGAAGTCAACATTTTCCAGAAAACCTTTAGGTTCAGTGCTATAGACATTCGCAGTAGTTTCAACTGTGTTTTTTAGGATAATTATTTAAAAATCATAGGAGACGGTTACACCAACTATTCGCGGCTCACCTTTCTGCGTGTATCTCTCTGTGATATATCCATTTCCAGGGTTATTACCAAAGCTTCCAAAACCCCGCACGTCGTAATCTTTATCCAGCAGGTTTCTGCCCCATAAAGTTGCTGTCCAGTTGTCCTTTTTATAGGCTAGGTTTGCATTTAACACACTATAAGAACCTGCTTTTTCATTGTGTCTATCCGAGAAGAAAAAGCTGCTTTTCCCTTCCAGCCCTATTCCGGCAGTCACACTGGGGGTCACTTTATATTCTGTGCCTAATGAATAGGTATAACGAGGAGCGTGTGCCTGATCACGACCGGCAAGTATTAATCCATTAGCTGTACTTTGCGGATCTTCATATTCATCAAAACGGGCTTCTAATAATCCCAATGTTGAATTGACTTTCCACTTATTGTTTACCTTCCAATCAAGCTCTGCTTCCAAGCCATAGTTGCGACCTTTCGCTGCATTGGCAATAAATCCGGTAAATTCAGTACTACCATCAGCCCGTGGGGTAACAATAGAGCTATTTACTTGTTGATCTTCACGCTTTGTATAGAATGCAGATATGCGGGTAGATAATGCATCATTCATCCAAGATGAATTCATCCCTATTTCAAAATTCCATAAAAACTCAGTATCTACTTCCAACAAGTTTGTAGGTAAGCTGCCATTTGTGTTGATACCTCCAGCTTTGTAGCCACGAGAAAGGCTGGCATGTGTCAGATGCTGATCATTTAGCTCATACTCAACACCCAGCTTACCGCCATAGAGCACATCATCCACAACGATATTGTTGTTAGTGGAGTCTTTATAATCAGCATCCCACTGCTCAACTCGCAAGCCAGTAATAAGAGTCAACTTTTCACTTACATCAGTATCTACTTGTCCATATAACGCTAGATTTTTGGTATCATATTGACTGATCAGATCATCCGTTGCAAAAGTATATTTGCGTACTAAATCCTCTGATTTCTCTGCATAGTATATGCCCGCGACCCAGTCACTCTTGCCATTAAAAATCCGTCCTTTATCGTTCGACAAAAAACGCATATCAATGGCCTTGTTGTTACGTTTACGCAAATACTGATCGAATGAACTATAAGGAAACAAGCTTGCATCAAACTGACCAACAAACGACCAGTCCTCATCATAACTGTATTCTAAATCTGAATCGGAGTAGCTGACATTAGTTTCCATTGTTACAGCGGTATTGATATCCCAAATAGAGGCTATAGAAAAAGCATCCGTTTTTTGCTTATCTTTACCCGGCTGATCAGAAAACGTAGTGCGTGTATTGGCAAAGTTAAATACATCGTAGCCATTGTCTATATCCAGATGTAAGTACCTAAGGTCAACCGTTAAATCTTCGTTGGTTAACCATTTAAGATGTGCCCGCGCAGTGGTCTCATCACGGTTGTTAGTATCATCACGATTTAAAAAGTCATTAGTGATATAGCCATCAGATGTGCTTTTGTGTAATGAAAAACGACTAAGTAACTTATCTTTGACTAAAGCACCACCAGCCGCCACACCCAGACTTTTGGTATCAAAATCTGCGAGTGTTGCTTCGACACGTACTTTAGTCTCATTACTAGGTTCGGTCGTTTTCAGGCTAATAATTCCTGCAAGTGCATTAGCCCCATACTTTGTTCCTTGCGGCCCACGAACCACTTCAACCTGTTCCACATCAAATAAAGTGGCAGATGCTCCACTTCGGCTTAAGTCGATACCATCTACATACAAACCTACCGAAGGGTTGATCGGAGTCTCAAACTGGCTACGTTCACCAATACCCCGGATTTGGAAAAAGCGCCCACGAGACGCACCACTCGCTATATTTATATTTGGCGCAAGATTTAATACATCTTCAATATGCTGTGCACCACGTTTCTTAGTGTCCTCATCAGTAATGATGGACACGCTGACCGTACTATCTTCCAACGAGAGGGGACGAAAATCTGAGGTGACAAAAACTGTTTCCAGTTCTGTAACTGGCTCTTCAGCCAATGCCAAGTGAGCCAATAAAAGAAGGGGTAAAAAAGAATATGTCGGTATTGTTCGAGAATCCATGCTCAACTCCATAATTAAAAAATACGAACAGGAGTACACAGCATTATTCTCGTAATGATCCACGCGATAAAGTTAAGGCATAAATCAAATAGTCGAATAGAATGGAGTTTCGCCTGTCCCTACGCTGGTACTAACCAGATCAGGTTCATAGGGTTTTCCGTTAGGAATCTCAGGTTAAGTAAATAACCACCCCTAGGCTCAGGTATCTCTATTCATTCATGAATCAGCAAATTGATCAGAATTAATAGAGGCACCTTAAATCAAGATGCGACTGTAGACGAGACTGTTTGACATGTCAAATACACCTAACTCATCCGGGTGTGATTAAAAGTGATGCTTTTGTAGGTTGTGGGTGGTAACTAATTATAAACCCGTCCTTAAAGATTATCCTTCAAAAAGCGATGGTAATCTTCATTACTGACAATATGTGTACCATCACAATTAAATTGCATACGAATCACATCTTGAACAGTGCCTATACAAAAATTACGCAAGTAATAATTCTCCAAACTTCTTAGTGTTGCCAGTTTCTAAGAACGTGGTTTTGATTTCACCCTAAAAGGGTGTTTGTTCGTTAAAGTACAAAATAGCCCCCTCTTTGGCAAAGATAGGCACATGGATGTGCTGTATTAGGGTAATGCAGGAGCAATTACCGAGGGGTTGGGGGCGATTTAAAGGCTTTGCTATTACTCATAACCCTCCAGTATTCTAGTCACTTTTTAAATCCCCCTTAATCCCCCTTTTCTAAGGGGGAGAACAAACACATTATTTAGTTATCTTCTTTTATTCTTCAGACTATAGCCTACGAACCTACCCACGCCCTCAGGACATGGTTATAATGTTTAACCTAAAAAACGCAGTTGAAACGTAGCGAGAATGACTAGAGTGCTGA
>CAZDMX010000351.1:0-3103 GCA_964506085.1 uncultured Thiothrix sp.
TCAGGGCTTGCTTGCAGGAACCAATGCCGCGTTATTTATTCAGGAAAAAGAAAGCTGGTCGCCCTTACGAAGTGAAGCTTATCTAGGCGTATTAGTTGATGACTTAACCACTAATGGCACCATAGAACCCTACAGAATGTTCACCAGTCGTGCAGAATACCGCTTGCTATTACGCGAAGATAACGCAGATTTAAGGTTAACTGAAAAAGGCTACGAGCTGGGACTGGTTGATGAAAAACGCTGGTCTATTTTTAGTAAGAAACGAGAAGCCATAGAGTTAGAAAAACAACGTATCAAAGAAACCTTTGTTACGCCCTCTATGCTTAGCGAAGCTCAGACACAGGCATTATTTGATGGCCCTTTAAGTCGTGAATACCATCTGGATGAATTACTGCGTCGTCCGAATGTGACCTATGCGGATTTAATGACGATAGAAAGTATTGGACCTGGCGTAGAAGATAAAAAAGTGGCCGAGCAAGTAGAAACCCAGTTCAAATACGCAGGTTATATTGACCGTCAGCAAGATGAAGTAGCCAAACAACTTCGCAACGAAAAAACACGCTTGCCAGACGATATTGACTACAGCCAGGTGCATGGTTTATCCAATGAAGTTCGGCAAAAACTGGAAGAAGTAAGGCCAGGGAGTATAGGTAAAGCATCCCGTATTTCTGGCGTAACCCCTGCGGCAATTTCTTTGCTACTAGTACATCTAAAAAAGCGTAAGTTAACCAGAGCATGAGCCACATCAGTATAGATGAAGGCCTTCAAGAGCTGAACTGCTTAGTGAGTGAAGTGCAAATCAGGCAACTACAAACCTACGTAGATATGCTGTTTCGCTGGAATAAGGTTTATAACCTTACGGCTATTAAAAATAAAGATGACATCTTGCGTTTGCATATTTTTGACAGTCTGGCAGTAGCGCCTTTTATAAAAGGACGACATTTTCTGGATGTGGGTAGTGGCGGTGGGTTGCCGGGCATACCGCTCGCCATCCTTTTCCCAGAACGACACTTTACCTTGCTGGATACTGTCGGCAAAAAAACACGGTTTATGCAGCAAGCCATCATAGAAATAAAGTTACCTAACGTCAGCGTAGTACAAACGCGTGTAGAAAGCTGGTCACCTGATACTCTATTTGATGCTATTATCAGCCGTGCCTTTTCCTCCGTAGCTGATTTCGTGTCGCTCACGGGGCAACATATGCACAAGCAAGGAAGTTTGTACGCAATGAAAGGCCGCTATCCCAAGGATGAGCTAATCGCATTAGAACCCCAAAGATATCACGTAGTAGCTGAGCATAAACTGGAAGTGCCTCAGCTAAATGCAGAAAGGTATCTTATAGAAATCAAACGAGATGAATGAGATGACTAAAGTCATAGCAGTTGCAAACCAGAAAGGCGGTGTCGGCAAGACAACTACCAGCGTCAACCTTACCGCATCTCTATCGGCAATGAAGCGTAAAGTGCTCATTGTTGATATGGATCCGCAGGGCAATGCAACAACCGGTATGGGTATCGATAAAGAAGCACAGGAATACTCCTTGAGCGAAGTTTTACTCGGTCAAGCCAGTATTTATGAGGTGCTACAAAACGTCCCTGAAACCAACATTGACATGCTTCCAGGTGGTGCAGATCTGACGGTTGCAGAAATCTCCCTGATGAATGAGGATAATCGGGAGTACCGACTGCGCACAGCACTTGCTAAAATAAAGGCAGATTACGATTACATCATTATTGACTGCCCGCCCTCTTTAAATATGCTTACCGTCAATGCGCTAGTAGCGGCTAATGGCATTATGATTCCCATGCAATGTGAATACTATGCTTTGGAAGGGCTCACTGCATTAATGGGTTCAGTAGAGACTATTCGGGAAAATTCCAATCCAGAGTTAGAAATTACTGGATTATTACGCACCATGTACGACCCTAGAAATAATCTAGCTCGTGATGTATCAAGCCAGCTAACAGAACATTTTGGTGAAAAACTATATAACACCTCCATACCTCGCAACGTACGTTTGGCAGAAGCCCCTAGTCATGGGCTTCCGGTATTGTCCTATGATAAACATTCACGTGGAGCACTGGCTTATCTAGCAATGGCCGCAGAAATGATCCGCAAAGATACCAGTCGTGTTGCAGAACTATCTAGTTAGAAGAAAGCGTAGGAAAGAGAATAATATGGTCAGAAAACCAGGTTTAGGTAAAGGGTTGGACATCCTTCTCAGCTCAGCAAGTAAGTCTAAAAAAAAGGATGATAATAAAGACTCATCAATGCGGATACTACCCGTAGATAAGATAGAAAAGGGTCAATTTCAACCCCGTTTAAGCATAGAGCCAGAAGCACTACAACAATTAGCGGATTCCATTAAAGCACAAGGCTTAATCCAGCCTGTAGTAGTACGACCCATCGCTGGTGGGGGATACGAACTCATTGCTGGAGAACGGCGCTGGCGTGCCTGCCAAATAGCAGGTTTGCATGATATTCCAGCCATCATAAAAGACATACCTGATCAAGCAGCAGCGGCCATGTCGCTGATCGAAAACATTCAGCGTGAGGATCTGAACCCACTAGAAGAAGCCATCGCGATGGAACGCCTGATTGAGGAATTTGGTTTAACTCATCAACAAACGGCTGATGCAGTAGGTCGCTCTCGTTCTTCAGTCACCAATCTGTTAAGGCTACTAATTCTTGAAGAAAAAACCAAAGCTTTATTAGACAAAGGTGAATTAGAAATGGGTCATGCCCGTGCTTTACTTGGTTTGGGTGGAATACAGCAAGTGGAAGCCGCACAAAAGGTAGCCAATAAAGGCATGAGTGTACGTGATACGGAAAGGCTGGTGAAGAGGCTCACCGCTCCGGATACAGGTTCACCAACCACACCCAGTCAAGCACCTGAAGTTGTTAAACTGGAGCAGGAACTGGGTGAAAAACTGGGCGCTAATATCCAGATCAAATACAATAACAAAGGCAAAGGCAAGTTGATCATAGACTACAATAGTCTGGATGAGCTAGATGGTATTCTAGAGCATATAAAGTAACTTGGGCTGATAAACCTAAAAAACGCAGTTGAAACTACTGCGAATGCCTATAGCACTGAATCTAA
>CAZDMX010000352.1:0-3098 GCA_964506085.1 uncultured Thiothrix sp.
TATTATTCCTGCCAAAACTATTATGGCGAGCAAACCCACAGGCCGAGGATACGTTCAGCTACGTGAGACTGATAACATGATCTGGCCCAATAAGAAGACAAAAAGCCATATAGCAGCCCATGAATTTCATTATTCAAGACTAGAAGATAAGCAAGGTAAATTGACTGAGAAAGGCACTTTCGCTTATGCTGTAGAACGCGGATATGGTATTGACGGCAAACATGATGGCTGGTTGTATAAGAACCTTTTGGCCTCATATTCACACATGCGTGATACCAGTAAATACCATTGGGCTAAACGCTTTGTAACATTTATACATACTATTAAAGGTAACGAAAAAGATGATAACAGTCACTGATGCTGCTAAAGACCAAATTGATAAGTCACGCGCGGAATCCAACACTCCAGATTTACCACTAAGAATCGCTATTCAAGTTCAGCAGGATGGCAAGTTTCACTATCAAATGGGCTTTGATGATAATATCAATAGTACTGATACAAAAGTCGATGGAACAAATATCGTTATAGGTCAAGGCACACAGCCTATCGCTGATGGTATGACGATCGACTTTGTAGAAATAGATGGAAAAATGGAGTTTATTTTCATCAACCCTAACGACCCAACGCAACAGGCACTAACAGAAAAATAGTTCATTACGTAATTTCTCTAAACAGGTTTCTTATATAGGCAAACCCAAATGGCTACCAACACTGTTATCCCCATAGTCAAGGCTTATACACCTGAAGAAGTTTCCCCCGTTCAGATATCAAGCCAAGTTTCTCATGGAGCAAGAAAGCCTCATCCTGCCATCATGTTTCCCTGGCAGGCTCGGGTAACTATGTTCGTCTTGTTTTTGCTCTTTATCACTATCGGGGCTACTTATTACTGGATAGAGGGCATAGCCAATAAACCTGCATGGGCTCCTGTAGTAATGACCACCTTGTGGATGGTTGCAGGAGTAGGTACTGGATTGTTAATGTTTTGGGTCTGGCGCGAGTTTTATCGTTTTGGTAACGACTTGTCCTATTGGGTAGAATCCCTGCGAAGTGGTTATCTCTCTGAACGGATGCCTGTTAATAGTGCTTTTTGTCCTTCGTATCATTTACGCAATCACCTCAACACCATCTCTATTGATTATCAACAGATAGCGGGAAAGCTAGAACGACGCTTAAAAGAACAAGAAAGATATATCAAACAGAAAAAACACTATCTGAGTGTTTTATATGATGTTGCTTCAAGTATTAACAAATCACATAGTCTGGACGGACTTCTTAACCGCTTCTTATTGACCTTAAAGAAAGTGGTTAATGCTGAATCTGTCACAGTGAAGCTGCTGGATGAAGATGGAAACGTACATAAAATAGTTACCGTTGGCATCGAAAACAATGATGAGAAAGAACAGGTAGTTATTCCCATTCAGTATCGAGACAAGATGATCGGTGTATTTAACATTTCTGTGGATAAAAAATATGACACAAAATTTGGAGATGAACACGAGCTACTATTAAGTATTGGGCATCACCTTGGAATGGCTATCGAGAAAGCTAATGTGGATCAAGAAGCCAGAACGCTATCTATTCTGGAAGAACGTACGCGGATGGCTCATGAGCTACATGACTCTTTAGCTCAAACACTGGCGAGTATGCGTTATAAAGTACGCTTACTTGATGATTCTCTTAATGCCGATGATGATGAACAGATATGGGGTGAACTTGAAGGTTTAGAAGGCATTATTGATGAAGCAAATACAGAACTCCGCAGTTTGATTGCCGATTTTCGTGCCCCCTTTGATGGCAGTGGCTTAGTGCGTTCAATTGAACGATTATCAAAACGCTTCCAGATGGAAACCTCTCTGGAAGTATTCTTTTACCAGAACTGGCATCTGAAAGAACTATCCAGAGATATAGAATTGGAAGTTGTGCGTATCGTGCAAGAAGCGTTAGCCAATATTCGCAAGCATAGCAAAGCCGATACAGTACGCATTCTAATGCATAGCACAGAAGAAGGTGAATGCAGGATTTTGGTAGAAGACGACGGCGTGGGTTTTGACGATACACTTCTTGATGAATCCAATGTTGCTGATGCTTCTGATACAGGAGGTAATCATATCGGTTTAACCATTATGCAAGAAAGAGCAGCAAGAATTAATGGTGAGATACAGTTTGAAAGTGAAGAAGGAGAGGGTACACTGATCCAACTCAGTTTTATATCAGCTCCTGAAAAAGAAGCTATGCCACATTAAATGCCACAAAACCCCTATGAATCAATGGTAGCGACTTCATGAATGCACGAATCTTGTTAATAGATGACCACACCCTGTTCCGCGCAGGCCTTAAAGACTTATTAACAAGAAGAAGGATAGAGGTAGTAGCTGCTGTAGGTAGTGGTGAAGAAGGTTTACCCTTAGTAAAAGAACTAAAGCCAGATATCGTGTTACTGGATATGCGCATGCCTGAAATGGATGGCCATGCGGTTCTAAAAAAAATAAAGAAACTATATCCTAAACAGCGTGTTGTCATGCTGACGACCAGTGCTGAAGACAAAGACCTGATCGAATCACTAAGAAATGGTGCACAAGGCTATTTACTAAAAGACATGGAGCCGGATGATTTAGTGGCGGCAATACGTGACATTATTTCGGGGAAAACTATCGTCGCAGGAGATTTGTCTCATGTACTAGCTAGAGTGGTACAAGGGGATACTATAATCACAGAAGAAGAGGATGACCCTTTTAAGGAACTTACGCCACGTGAATATGAAATTCTTGGTCTATTAGCAGAAGGGCAAACCAACAAAGTGATTGCAAGAAACTTAGGCATCTCAGATGGAACGGTAAAACTACACGTGAAAGCTATTTTGAGAAAACTCAATATCAACTCACGCATTACCGCTGCCGTGATGGCGGTGGAACATGGCTTAAAAGGCATCATAAAAAGAAGCTAGTAACCGCTTTTTCCTGCTTAGGTGGGCTTAGGTCAGAGAATATGGCAAAAGCTAAGATTGTAGGTTGTGGGTGACGAAGGAACCCCAACAAACAGCGTTACGTTGGTTCGTGCCTTGGTAACTGCTCCATGCGTTACCCTACCTCCTGTGTCCA
>CAZDMX010000353.1:0-3097 GCA_964506085.1 uncultured Thiothrix sp.
TGAGGCGAATAGTCGTTCTATTTAACGATTTCAATAAGGTCAGATTATGATGCTTCATGGGATTTGCAGTAGCTTCCTAGTTCTCGGACAAGCTCCTAGGAGGCCGTCCGAGAACTAGGTAACGACCCGGGTGAATATATAAGACGGGAATATCTGCACTGCGCTTGATTAACAGACGCAAATATCGCTTCAAGATGATCGGCATCTGCTGAAACCTGTGAAAATAATTAATAAATCTGTACCCTCTGTTAAGCACCCTGCACCATCTTAGTCTCCATTACACTAACACTTCAAGCGAAAGAGATTAGGAAAACATCCGGAAAGAGTACTTAAGACGACGCATAAACGCTAAAGGGCGACCGTATTTTGAAATCAGCACTCCCATATAATGAATTCTTGCTTTTAATAAGCTGACTGCTGAATCAACCGTATAGAGCTTGCAGATTTTTTCTTGACTCAAAACCGATGAGGTTTCTTCTATAAATTGCTTTATTCTCCATTTAAGATGATGCGCTGGAAAACATGACCCCAGGCTTGCATGATAGTGCTCCTCTAAACTGTTTTCTTGTACAACCCCACTATCATTCAAAGGATAGTTCGTAGCAAAAAGCTGATTCACAGCATATAAATAGTGCTGAAAAATACCTTCGCCCCCGGCCTGTTTGATACGTAAATGTATGTTATTCCAATCCAGTTTTTGTTCGTGGTGATGTATGAGTCGTACAAAAAAATCCATTTGCAGAATATCAAGATAATAACGATTATGAAAACCATGAGCTATTTGCGAATGAACAAAGCAATGTATCACTTCATTTTCAGGAGTCATACGTTGTGCAGACAATCCCTTTTCCAATAATTCATCTATTGCTGATGATGACGCAAAAGCAGAACCACAATCCATGTATTGCTTATATGCATTATTCAATGGCCTAAAGTGGATTTCTACAGAACATGGATCACCCTTTCGATATATTGGCAATAGATGTTGCGAAAGAGGGAGGTCTGCAATACTACTACTTTCTTTTAGATAGAGCGGCTCTACATCAGGCAAATACTTTTTTGGTATGGCAAATTTATTGTTTTGTAATAACTTAAAAATGGTTAGCACATCTTTTTCTTTGTAGAGGATATCCAGATCAGACATAAAACGAATACTTTTTTCAGGATAAACATCCGAAAATAAAGTGCTACTCCCTTTTATCAATAACGGCGTAATGTCATTTTGATTACTGATTGTTACAATTTCTTCAACAAGGTCAACTAACGACTGTCCCCTTATTTTCATAAAAGCTGTTATTTCGGATAAATAGGCTATTAGCTCTTCTGCTAACAAACCCTCAACACCGTGGATTTTAAGCTGGGTATACAATGTAGCGATCATAAAACGACTATTTGCCAGCTCTATGGTTAAATCGAGCAACTCATCATCTGCTAACAGCTTAAGAAGTATGTCTTCTACCTGACTCTTTGAGCTATAAGGCGATAATAGTTGGCATAATAACGTAGGTGCTATAGTCGTTTTTTTAGTGATTTTTTGTTTAAGGGTAGTCATGTTATTTCATTAATTGATCAATAATACGATGTGCTTGATCAAGACTGTTATAGCTTAATTCATACACAGGAATGCCGGAAATCCATAAGAGTATTTGCTCAACTTTCTCCGTTGTTAAACCATCTCTGATTTGATAGCCTGCGTCTGTTAGATATTTGAGTGCAGATATTGAATCTATAGATAATAACTCTGCCTCATACTGATCTGCCTGATAATGAGGAAATATAATACATTTAACGATGCTATCAGAGTGGCCCTCCTCTGAATGAGGTAAGTGAATATATTTAGAGCGCCGGCCATCCTTTCTTTCCCATATGGGTAATTCATCTATATTTGGAAAATCATCTCGAATGACATTCCAACTTCCCGACTTAATAGCAACAGGTAAGGGTAGTGGCATAAGCTTATTGTCACGTGCTGAAATTAGAGAAACTTCATCGGATAGACACTCAAAGCCTTTCGCTAACAAGCTAATCGCCAATGTGCTTTTACCCGAACCAGAAGAGCCTGGTAACATTAACCCTCGGCCCTTATATGTCAACATGGCTGAATGAACAGCTAGTAAATAATCAACAGATTGATAGGCAAGAATCTGCATATGATCCATCAATATGGGCATGATATGTTCGTATCTTTCTGTTTTTGTTACTTGTACTCCATTACATATTAGCGTGTAAGAATTCCGAGTTTGCTCTATGACTATCTGATAATCTGGACTTTTACTTAACGCCTCAGGTTTGAATCTGCTATCAAAAGAAATAGATTGAAAATATTGTTGTAAATCTAAACATGGGCTGCGCACCTCAAAACTCTTACCCAAAAGAGTAATAGAAATAAGGCAAGGTAGCGTTGATGGACAGCTTGTTGATGAGGTAATGATTTCATCATATTCTTGTCTGTACGAAGGGCTTGCTAGATTGGGCTTTAGCAGATTATCTATTTTACTAAATGCCGTATCTAGCTCTTTTGTATCAATGTTATTTTCTATTAATTCTTGTTTAAGCTCTGCATGAGAGAGACCCGCATCAAGCGAGAGAATTAGCCAAGATGATAATTCGTCAAGAACATGGAGTGACATGTCCTTTAGATGAAATAGGACAAGTACTTCATCAAGAGAATACACGTTGTATTCTTTGAAGCTTGTTAAGGGGACAAGACTAAAGGTTGACATCAAAAATATTTAAATGAAATTTTAATTAATAGCAGCACTATGCACACCTAAATCACCTCAAATTAATTAAGGTACTCCTCCATCATACTCCATCATGACCCCCGCCATGACTGGCAATAGCCTTAGACGTAAACGCTGACATAAGAGTGAAAGTAACGACAGGAGTAGAGACTGCGTATTTACCAAACTTCTTTAAAAAACGACGCCTCAACTGTTCAGGACTACCCTCTTCCTTTCGCTCAGGACTCTCAATCTTTGGTTCTTCTTTCATAGATATTTTTCCACAATAAAATAGTTTTAGTAAAATTTGTTTACAATACAAGCAACTTATTACAAACTTTTTAATCGTTTTTGTCAATCAGAGGATTCTATCT
>CAZDMX010000354.1:0-3093 GCA_964506085.1 uncultured Thiothrix sp.
TCCTGTGTCCATACAGTCGTCACCCGCAACCTACAAAAGCATCACTTTTAATCACACCTTAAACCGTACACGCGATTGACTAATTATTCCAATGGTATCTATGTGTTTTTTGATAACTTTCCACGTGAAAAAAGGCGCATAGGTATTCTCTGCAACGCTTTGAGATCACCCCATCTGGGACAATAAAGACCCGTTAGAATGTCGAAGTTATTTCATGCACGTTCCTTAGCTACTCAGTAATTTTTCAATCACTAGTTGTGGTGACAAAAATCCTTTAAATTCATTCACATCAAAGCGATATAAAATATGTATTTCCGCTCCAGCTTCAGGCCATATACTAGGATCAATATTAAAGGCTATTGCCTGTATTGGCAGGACACTATCGTTAATTGAGGTTGTTGCTAATGATGCTGTTAGTGGTTGCAAATCCAATCTCAAATGTATTTCTTTTAATAGTCTTTTATTCTTGATTAAAAACTTTCCATCAAAAACAGGAGCAGGAAAGTGCTGCCCCCAAGGAGCCGCAGTACGCAACATTTCAGCAGTTTCAAGAGTAAACTCTTCAGCAGCCAACTCACCATCGGTAAAATGGGTTTCTAAAAAGGTATCATCTTCATTGTAGCGTTGGGCAATATTGTTAATTGCTTGTTTAAAGTCATTGAAGTCAGCAGCATCTAGCGACAATCCTGCTGCCATTGCGTGTCCGCCAAACTTGCTTAATAAAGCTGGGTTTTGGCTGGCGACTTCATCCAGTAAATCTCGCATATGAATCCCTTGAATAGAACGCGCCGAGCCTTTTATTTCTGTTATTTCTCCGTTATCACCTGCCACTGGAGCAAACGCTATCACTGGGCGGTTAAACATTTCTTTGACTCTAGAAGCTAGAATGCCAACCACACCTTGATGCCAGTTTTCATTGTAGAGACAGTACACTGCAGGTTGGTTATCATTCTGAGAATCACCAAAATTGAGTAATTCTAGCTCCTGCATAGCCTCGTTTTTCATACTGGTTTCTATAATACGCCGTTCTTTATTGAGATCATTCAACTCAGAGGCTATTTCTCTGGCTTTCTGCCGAGAATCTGTTATTAAGCATTCGATTCCTAATGACATATCATCTAATCGTCCTGCTGCATTTAGTCGAGGGCCACAGGTAAAACCAAAATCTGTTGCTACTGCACGAGTAGCATTTTTTCCAGCAATTTCGAATAAAGCTTGTATTCCTGCACAGCACTGCCCTGCTCTAACACGGCGCAAACCTTGCTCTACTAATATTCTATTATTCGCATCTAGTGGAACGACATCGGCAACGGTTCCCAAAGCCACCAAGTCCAGAAGTGTAAGTAAGTTAGGCAGCTCTATTCCCTGTTCGGAGAAGTAACCCCTATCCTGCAAGCATCGTTTTAAAGCCAACATGACGTAAAAAATCACCCCGACTCCTGCTAGTGCTTTGGAGAGGAAATTATCATCTTGCAGATTGGGATTCACCATAACGTCCGCATTTGGCAATTCCTTTCCTGGCAGATGATGATCCGTCACCAAGACTTTAATACCCTTTTCACGTGCTACACGAACACCTTCAATACTAGATACACCATTATCAACGGTTACGATAAGATCAGGTGAAAAGCTTTGTGCCGTTTTGACTATTTCAGGAGTCAGTCCATAACCATATTCGAAACGGTTCGGTACTAGGTAGTCTATGTTTTTTCCACCCATCAGCCTTAAGGCTCGCCATGCCACCGCTGTTGCGGTAGCGCCATCAGCATCAAAATCACCGATAATTAGTATGTTAGCTTGTTGTTGAAGGCTATCCGCCAAGAGTTCTGCTGCATCCTGTACATGAGACAAAGCTGATACGGGGAGAAGTTGCTTGAGATTGAACTGCAACTCATCGACGGAATGTACTCCGCGACCTGCATATATGCGCTGAATTAAAGCACTCAACTCAGCCGGATTGGTATCTTGCAACTTACCAACTGTAGTACGTTTAACCAGCTTCATTAAACATTGATCGCAAACAGATCAAGAACCACCACATCGTCGCTATTCATTTTTTTCATTAAATTATCACCGTCATGCCTGAATGTTAGTTAGTCATTTTGCTATTCTACAACAGGCCTATATTGCCAAATAAAAAAAACAGCTGCAAGTAAATAGGGTATTGATATTAGACTCTAGAAAAGCTAATAAAACTTTCAAAATATCATACTAATAGGGTTATCTATTAGACAAACTATCCTAATCCTATCTATAATCGCTATCCTCTTGATTCAAAGCACTCTCCACGGTTACAACAATAATGAAAATGCGTTCGAAACTAACTTTACTTATTGCGCTTATCCCGGCAATTTTATCCTTAGCACTGGTTGTTTATTGGCAAAAAACATCTGCTGATAACGCCCGTATAACGACTATCAAAGATTTGATCACAAAATCAGATACACCTTCGCCAACAAATAGACAAATTACTAGTGTAAAAGAAATAGCTAGAGTTCAAGCTAGTGTACCCGCAATAACCTACCCGCCCACCAATAGTAAAGAATCCCCACTAGGCATTAACACCAATGAAATTTTTGAGCAAGATGCCAGTATTCCTTTTGTAGATTTATTTCGTGTGGCAACTCCTTTTCATGAAAATATTCGCTGTCGCGCTAAAGATCAACCTTGTCTAACTTCAGCAGAAGTTGAATACGATAAACAAGGTTGGCCTAAAAAATTGAATGGAGGTAAAGCGGGAGTATTTTTTCTTAGAAATATTCCTATTGAGGCACTTCCTGAAGGTGACTATAGCGTGCTTTACGACGGAGACGGTGCCATTGAGTACCTACAAAATGTAGAGGTGGTTTCTCGTAAAAAAGGGGTAGATACTATTCGTTTTACTGCACGTGCTGATAACTTTATGACAGCTGCATTGCAGATTGCACAATCTGATCCTGCCAATCCACTTAAGAATATTCGTATTATTATGCCCGGTGGTATTTGTAGTGATGATCCCTTCAAGCAGGTCAACAATGCTACGTCTTGTGGTAGCTCGGTTTATTTGGACTTCAAAACTTACTATGCTGCTATTATTTTCAACCCCGATTATCT
>CAZDMX010000355.1:0-3069 GCA_964506085.1 uncultured Thiothrix sp.
TAGAATCAGTTTACAGCTGTCCCGATTGTAACGCTCGAGAAAAAGAACAAGAGGGCAGGCCTGAGGTGGTTGGAATAGAGAGCTAATGTTCTCGACTTATCTTCAGCACTCTAGTCATTCTCGCTACGTTACAACTTAGTTTTTTAGGATCATTTCTTTCGCTAGTGCCAACGTGGATTCGGTGATTTCAACACCACCCATCATGCGCGCTATCTCTTCAATTTTTTGTTGCTCGTTGAGTATCACGATACCTGTACTGGTCGATGTTTTCCCTTTCAGTTTAGTGACCAGATAGTGATGATGTGATTGCGCTGCCACTTGCGGAAGGTGAGTCACACAAAGGACTTGTCTGCTTTCGCCTAGTTTACGTAACTGTTTGCCGACAACCTCTGCGGTTCCGCCGCCAATTCCGGTATCAACTTCATCGAAAATAAGCGCGGGTAAGGTTATTTTTTGTGCAGCTATCATCTGGATGGCCAGGCTAATACGAGATAGTTCGCCTCCAGAAGCGACTTTTACGATGGGTTGTACAGGTTGTCCGGGGTTTGCGCTTACCTCAAATTCTATCTGGTCCATTCCCGCAGGTGAGGGAGTAGTTGCATCAGCAGGAGTAATTTGTATCTCAAATATTCCACCTTTCATACTCAGTTCTTGCATGGTTTTGGTCACACCAAAGGCTAATTTCTTGGCGAATTTGTGGCGCTTGGCGGAAAGCTTTACAGCATATTCATTGTACTGTTGTTTAAGTGAGTCCAGTTGTGTTTCCAAGCTTTTCACGCTGTATTCATCGGAATCTAAAATGGCAAGTTCTGCTTGTAGGTGAACCAGTTTATCGGGCAAGGCCTCAGCATCTACTCGGTGTTTACGTGCCATGGATTGTACATCTGCAATGCGGTTTTCTAATTGTAAAAGCCGTTGTGGATCAATATCCAGCTTATCCAGATAATGACGTAGCTGTTCTGCGGCTTCTTGTAGCTGGATTTGTGTGCTGGTAATCAACTCTAAAGGTGCTTGTAACTCGCTATCAATAGCAACTTTTTGTTCTAGCGTTTGCACTATATTACTTAATAGGGAATAGACAGACTGCTCATCTTCGTATAACTGTTGTTGCGCAGCACCAGCCGTTTGCTGAAGTTGATCGGCATTGGCTAAGCGATTGTGCTCATTATCAAGATGCTTGATTTCATTCTTTGTCAGTCCGAGTTGTGCTAATTCATCAACCTGAAACCTGAGCAGATCCAGTTTTGCCAGATGTTCCTCGTTTTCGCTGAGTAGTGATTGATAACGAGCATTAACCGTGTTCCATTCTTCCCATGCGGCCTTTGTTTGTTGGAGTAGCTTGTGGTTATCAGCAAACTCATCAAGCATTTGGCGTTGCATGTCTTTTTTCATTAAAGACTGGTGTTCGTGTTGCCCATGAATATCGACCACTTGCTCACCCAGTTGCTTTAGCATGGCGAGATTGCAAGGGCTTCCATTGATCCATGCACGAGATTTCCCCGCAGCGGTGATGACACGGCGCAGGATACACTCGCCGTCATTGTCCAAATCTTGTAGTTGTAGCCATTGCCCTGCGGTAGCTGTTTTTGATACATCTACAGAAAGCGTGATTTCAGCTTTTTCACAACCGTGTTTAACCGTGCTACTGTCGGCTCGATCGCCCATTACCAGACCAATCGCATCTATCAGGATGGATTTGCCCGCACCAGTCTCTCCAGTTAATACCGTTAAGCCTTGATCAAGTTCTAAATCAAGCTCTTCGATAATGGCAAAGTTGCGGATATGGATATGATTTAGCATGGGGTTATCGCCATGGACATGAATTCAGCAGTATAGCTAGTCGAATCAATCAAGGTTGCACGCTCCAATGAAGTTTGGCACGTAGAATATGGTAATAGTCGTAGTTTTTTGGATGAATGAGGGTCATTGAGCGTTGTTTTTTCTGAATAACGACATAATCGCCTGGCACGATATCTATATGTGATTGACCATCAAATGAAATCCGTGCGTCGCTATTACGACCCTCACAAAGCTGGATTTTAATAGTATCACTAGCCTGAATAGCAACAGGTCGATGGCTCAAGGTGTGTGGACAGATAGGCACAAGCACAACGGCATCAAGCCCAGGGTGAAGAATAGGGCCACCGGATGAGAGAGAATAGGCGGTTGAACCGGTAGGTGTAGCGATAACAATGCCATCAGCACGTTGAGTATTTACAAAGCTATCATTGATATGCGTGGTGAACTCAATCATACGAACTTCATTTCGAACGTGAATGACAACATCATTTAACGCATCATCTTTGCCCAGTAGATCATCACCTCGATAGACTTCAGCCTTTAGCAACGTACGCTCTTCTTTTAAATACTGCCCTGACAAAACCTGATCGATAATAACGGGCATATCAAGCGGTAAAACATCCACCAGAAATCCTAGTCGTCCAAGGTTAATACCGAGAATAGGGATGTTGTAGTTAGCTAGTATTCTACCTGTGTGTAGTAAGGTTCCATCGCCTCCTATAACAATGGCAAGATCAATTTTTTGCATCATCTCTGCATGACAAAAACCATCCCGATTGCATAGTTTTGCACCTGGTTCGTCCACCATAATGAGAACATCATGTTGGTTAAGATGAGTAATTAACGTATTTAACGTAGCGTTAATACGCTCGTCGTGCTGCTTGGTGAAGATACCAATAGTGTTGAAAAAGGTGGCAGATGTTTGCATGGTTCGTTTTGTCTGGGAAAGTAGAGCTTAATAAAGATGCCCTAATGTTAGTTCATGTTGAAGCGTTAGTCATTTACAAATAAATATTACATTAACCGGGCTGCCCAATAACTGATTAACCATAACCCTTGAGTCATCGTATAAATGCAGATAAAGGAACTAATAAAGCCGTAGGTTGAGGGTGAGGAACGAACCCCAACATGAGTGCTAAAACAGTAACTTTCCTATGCTTCAGGTAGGCCGGATAAGGAACGCCATCCGGCAAGGCGCAATACATGGCTTTTTTAAAGCCAAAGCACCTTGGTTTTTGGATGGTTGTAGGGTCGAATTCATTCGACACG
>CAZDMX010000356.1:0-3058 GCA_964506085.1 uncultured Thiothrix sp.
GGAAATGGCGGTCGCATTTTCACTGTTCGCAACTAGCATGGAAGACCTGATGAACGTTGCTGACAACAATGAAGTGATGCCTCCAAAATCAACTTGGTTTGAGCCTAAGCTTGCCGATGGCATAGTTTCACACATGCTTTCTTAACAAGGCTGTTCAATGCTAGTTTAGTTAGCCTCTAAAAACAGCTTCTTCTCCCTAAAGAGGGTGTTGTAAAAGCAGATTATGTAGGTTGTGGGTGACGACTGTATGGACACAGGGGCAGGGTGGCGCAAGGAGCAATTACCGAGGCACGAACCCACAACCACCCTCATGGCTTTTGCGACACCCTCATAAATAATTGGTTAATCAGTAATTTATATTGACTTACTGGATCTAGTTTTTCTTAATAGGCCTACTACTTGCAATGAGAATGCTATGCCCTATAGTGTGTCTAGCCATTTCACCACATCCTTTACTAAAGCATCACCTTTGTCAGTAAAATAATGGTTGGCAGCAGGTACAACGACCTGTTTAGATTTTTCATTGCCAGCTTTCTCCATTGCTGCTTTTCGATCGGACGCTAGTCGTATCACAGCCGGATACTCGTCTTCGCCGTAAATATCAAGTACTGGGACTTTCATATCAGCAAGAGGGAAGGGTTGTTTCATGGATTGTTTGTAATCAGTTGCACTCATGCCTGCGCCTATATAAGCGCTAATCATGCTATCACCGTTGTTGGCAATCCAGTGCATGGCCATGTGCGCTCCACAACTATGTGCTAACAGGACAATGTTTTTTACACCTTGGTCTTTTAAGTACTTGATACCTGCTTCAATGCGCGAACCGGCTGCTGGAAACAGCGGTTCATAATCATAGTACTTTGCAGATTTTTCTAACACAGGCATTTGTAGTGACAGGGTTTGCCAGCCATGTTCAACTAGTTGGGTGCGCAAGGGTTGAATAGTATCTTCCCAGTCAGGATGGAAACCTCGGCCATGTATAATAACGACAGCGCCTTTTAACTTGGCTAACTTGTCATCACTCTCAGGCTTGGTATCAATAGCCATAAACTCATGATCCGTATTTTTATTTGCTTTCAAAAAAACGACATCTCCATCAAGTACAGCATCTTCAACTTCCGTTGCCATACGTTTTTCACGTTCCAGATCGGGTTTAGTGATGTCTGTTTTTGCATATGCCGATGTTATGGAAACAACTAGCAAGAAGATGAAAGCGGTAAGTGTTTTTTGATAGTATTTCATTGGATTCTCAAGGTGACAGGGTTCTGTAGAATATATAGGGATATACGGATAAATAATAGTACAACATGTCGTCTTGTTTTTTTAGAACCGCAACATGATAAATATAATCTATTTGCCTATAGGGTGTCTCTATTAATTAGAATTTTCGTTCGAGTCCAAGGCGGATCATTTTTGAGAACCGCAGTGTACAAGGGTACATGAGGATCGCAAAAAATGATCCAACGCAGGAATCGGGCGAAAAGGCAATTAATAGAGATGCCCTATACAATATACGGGTGGAATAAAGGTAAGTTGGATAAAGTTTATGGTAGATTAATGGAACTAAAACGTGTAAATTTTGACTTATCTTACGAACCTTTACCGAACCATTACTGGATGTATTATATGAAAAACCTAGTTTTAAACCTCCTGTTTGCAAGTCTGTGCGGATTATCCTTTGCTGCTTACGCGGATGATCAAAAAGCGTCAATGGCTGAAAAAGCGGTCGATAGTACTGTTAAGAACATGACTGAGAACGTAGCTGAGAAAACAAAAGAAGTAGTTTCAGAAACTACAGATGCGTCTGCTAAGTCGCCTTCTTCTGAAGAAAAGGCAGCTACTAATAGCGCAGCAGATAATAGTGCTAAAACTGATGAGAAACCAGTAGAAAGCACGGCAGATACTAGTGCAGCAGAAAGCGCTAAAACAGAAGAACAACCCGCAGCTGGAACAAAAGAAAAGAAAGACGACAAAGAGCCTGATTGCGATTAGTAGATATAAATCTAACGTGTATATATTAACGTGTAGATATAAAGGGCTGAATTATTAACTCTTAATAATAGACAACACTAATGTCTAGCAGGCTAATTCGTTTAGAATAACTTAGAAAATTCAATAATTTTTATAAGCACCGGCAATTAATTATAAGAGTGTCGGTGTGTTTCGTGTCAACCTTTGGAGAGAAAAGATGAAAGTAACAAATGTACTTGCAATATCATTAATTGCAACTGGGCTATTATTCACCACAGGCGTGCAAGCTAAAGAGGGTAAAGGCAAGCCTGTAGGTATCACACCTGACATAATGAGCATTACTGTTAAACACAACGGCAAAGATGTAAAGATTGAGCGTAACCAGGATAATTCTGCAACAGTTAATCCTGCTTTTGCAAAGACTTCACGCCCATGTCCTCCCTTTTGTATCCAGCCGATGGTTCTTGCCGAAGGCGTAGAGACAATTGGTGAAGTTGAAGTGATTCAATATGCGAAAAAAATGAGTGATGGCGATTCCAGCATTCTTCTAGTTGATTCACGTACTCCTGACTGGGTAGCAAAAGGAACTATTCCTAGTGCTGTCAATATTTCATGGGTAGAGCTGACCCCTAAAAAAGGTGCAACTACTGAAGGTATCATCAAAGTAATGACCGGACAGTTTGGTGTAAAACTTTCTGAAGGCAAAGATGATGTTGATGTAGATGAAGCTATTGCTGCTGGTGATACTTCAAAAGTATTCGACTATTCAGGAGCTAAGACATTGGTTCTGTTCTGTAATGGAATGTGGTGTGGACAATCACCTGCAAGCATCAAAGCTTTGCTTAAGTTTGGTTACCCTGCTGACAAGATCAAGTACTACCGTGATGGTATGCAGTCTTGGGAAATCCTTGGATTGTCTACAGCCAAGTAAGTTGGGCAATTGTAATGATCTGAAAAAATCATTTTGATTTGAAAAGAGCCGACACTAGTCGGCTTTTTTTTGTCTGTTTATTGGCACGCTTAGAGTCCAGACCTAGGCTGTCGAAATACACGGCTTTTTGAAAGCCAAAGCACCTTGGTTTTTGGA
>CAZDMX010000357.1:0-3008 GCA_964506085.1 uncultured Thiothrix sp.
TGAAGTCAACATTTTCCAGAAAACCCTTAGATTCAGTGCTATAGACATTCGCAGTAGTTTCAACTGAGTTTTTTAGGTTTAAAGCAGCTTTTCAAACATAAATTCATAATCAGTTGTTTTGATGGCTGCTGGCTACTATCTACCAGACCACATCATGGTGGATAAACCGCCCGTTATAGCGCTCCACCTACAAAACTTTAGCTGTCACTGTCCACTTATCCTATAAATCATATCAATATTCCCTTTAAGTAGAGCAATTTTCACTTAAGTCATTATTATTCTGATTAATATACTGGAAACGATATTAATTGGAGGAGTTGTGAAAACGGTACATGGACAGTTACGGCATACCATTAATATCTATAGCTCAAAGTTCACGACCGATCCAGAATTATGCGCAGCTTTTCTTAGCTCAGAGCTTTCTGAGTTTCATCTAGAAAACAAAATACTGCTTCAGGCCGTTAGAGCTAAAATACCTAATCAAATTCTCTTTGATTCAAGTAAGACTCCAAACACCGAATTAAAAAAGAAACAGCTTACTTTCTTCGAATCCGAAAGCGATTGGAAGTGGGCCGTAGACACTTGGCATTACGGATTAACAGGTAGATATCCTCTGTTTTCACAAAAAGGGAGGATAGGTCAATACAGAATATTCCTTTCTATTGTAGGCATCGGAGGACTGCTGCTATTTGCTTATTCCTACCAACGTAATCAACCATCATCCTTTGTTTCTCAGTCCCTTGTGCATAATACTTCTATGCAAATAAAACGCCCATTCACTGAAAGTAACTCACCACCTGATGTAGAAGATTTTCTCAGAAATATTGAGCTTCAAGAAAAAGAAAAGCTAACTATCGAAGTAACACAAACAGACATGCAACAAGCGATAGATCATTCCTTCGCATTTAGTGATACAAAAGTACTATTAGATCGAAGAACTAAAGCGTTAAAAGCCCTTGATAGCCTTTATCAGACCACCCACGATACATTCTATACTCTGCTTATAAAACAAACAAAAGCCAACCTCAGCGAAGAAAACAAAAAACTCAGACAAACATCCGCACAATATGCTGAAAAGATATTAGAACTTTGTCAGCTACCTCCTAAGCTCGCTAGTGAATCACTGCGAGATTTCGTAGCTAATCACCATAAACAATTCGAAAGCATACCCTTCACTAAATTTCTGCAACATATCCAACTGTGTATAGATAAAGATGGACAATCATTCAAGGCCGCACAGTTCTCCTTATTAAATAATAATTTTCACCGCTTACCTTGGAATCAACAATGAAACTCATCAAAGTCTTGTCCACATTATTCATTATTTGCATTGCAGCAGTAGGCTGCACCGCTGATGTAACCATTCAAGACCTTACTCATAAACAAAAGCAACAAGTTAGGAGCTGCCGAGCAAATAACCCAAACAGTCAAAGAATCAGAAAAGAGGGGAGCGTTATCGGTTGTCTTTCTTCTTTAGCTTTATCAAACGTGGCAGGTTTTAGGGATTCAGCTACCTTAATGTGTGCTGCTGGTGGTTTAGCTGGCTATCTTATTGGAAACAATCTGACAGAAAGGAAATGTGAATACGCTACTTTGGAGCGTCAACTGGACAGTGAAATAGAACATATTACCCGTATGAATAACAGGTTTGGATTATTATTGAAAGAGCAAGCCTTGAATATCCAACAAATGGAGGAGCAGTCTGCACGACTATTAGCAGAAAAGAAGCACGGCACTATTGACACAAAAGAACTTGATAACATCGCTCAAAAAATAATAGTCCGACTTGGAAAAGAACAGTATATCATCGAAAAACTTGAACAAGAATATCAATATAAACTAGATACAATAACCAGCGTTGAAAAACTAGCTAATGCCAGAACACATACTAATATAAAAGCACATAGCAGCAACGCGATTACGCATACCAATTATTATAGAAGTGCACACACAAATCTCAATACTCAGCGAGTACATCGTAAATTTTCAAGAGACCTCCTCACTCTGAAAACAAACTTTACCCAGTTTCAAGAAAACAATGACTCCTTACTTAAGATAAACCAGTTATTTAGAAAACTTTGTAACTGCGAAAATACCGAAAAGAAGAAAGGATAATGAAATTTATTTCGTATCTCTTATTCGTTGGAATATCAGTTTCAGCTTGTAGCAGCAAACCTCAGGAGACAAAGGAAAGTGGTTTTCTTGGTGCTGCTCATGATCTTAGTACGGGAAACTACACCACACGGCTTGAAGATAAGAAACGATTGCTTGAAAAGTTGAA
The DNA here is from genome assembly GCA_964506085.1 of uncultured Thiothrix sp. Lineage (GTDB taxonomy): Bacteria > Pseudomonadota > Gammaproteobacteria > Thiotrichales > Thiotrichaceae > HyVt-477. Next base: position 2,282 of record CAZDMX010000357.1, read on the forward strand.
AATTATGCAGGAAAAAAACCAGCTAAAACTATCACAATTGGATCGTGAAAGTGAGCAAAGGCGTCTATTGCTAAATAAAGAAATGTCTAGAAAGCAGGCTATTTTCAACCAGAAAAAGAAACTGCAACAAGAAAAAACACTCAGGTTAGAAACTAGTCACAAAACTAGTCAATCTGAAAATCAGCGGCTGAAGAATAAAGTTAGCCAACTAGAAGCGCAGCTACAGAGATTCAATCATCAACAGCAAAAATTACAAAAAAAACTTGCAGCCCTAGAAAGACAAAAGGAAAAATCCTCTAACAAATTGAAAGGGGTTTCTAACAGCGCAGAGCATCAAAGAAAAATTAATGCTCTGGTAAAAGAGAGGGATGAGCTGCGGAAGCAATTGGAGCTTTTAATCCATGACATACAATAGTATGGGTACCGAGGGACAACCCCGAACATGACGCACTCTGTTGGGGTTCCTACGTCACCCACAACCTACAAGTTGTGGTTTTTTCACTTTGACATCACTTTTAATCGCGCCTCATTAGTATATTGTCGGATCCGTTATACACCGGCGCTGTACTGGCTAACTAGCCACCCGAAGGCCGAGCAAACTTATCATTTAGCTTTTGTACAAATCGATCAGTGTCATCGCGCAATGCTTCCAAGCGTTTTCTAGCTCTTCTATTCCACCCACTAGGTTTGCCAGAAAAAACACTTTTCACTAAAGAAGTGCTTTTCC
>CAZDMX010000358.1:0-3002 GCA_964506085.1 uncultured Thiothrix sp.
CTATAGCACTGAATCTAAAGATTTTCTGGAAAATGTTGACTTCACCCGTAGAGTGACTACGAATAAAGCCAACATTTTCCAGAAATTCCTTTATCTTCAGCACTCTAGTCATTCTCGCTACGTTTCAACTGAGTTTTTTAGGTTAAAAGAAATACTATCAGCTATAAAAAGCTAGCTCTCCTGCATACATAGCTCATGGGATGAATCCATTAGTTTGTCCATATCCGTGATGCTAACTTCTCGTTTTTTAATGCTTATCACCTCAAGCTTCTCAAGCTTGGCAAACATGCGACTCAGGGTTTCTGGAGCCATTCCCAAAAAATTAGCCAGATCATGTCGGGGCATGGGTAGATTAAACTGAGTACAGGAATACCCACGAGAATTATAATAACAAGAAAGTCTTAATAGAAAAGTAGCCAAACGCTCTTCAGTTTGCATTTGACCTAGTGTCAACACCAAGGAATGATGGCGACTAATTTCACTTCCTACTTGCTGCATCATTACTTTGCGTAAACCGGGCAAGACATCACATAAGTTTTCAAAGTTTGCCATGGGTAATTCGCAGAGCATGGTATCTTCCATAGCCACTGCATCACTAGTGTGATGGTCATCTGCAAAGCCATCAAAGCCCAGTAAATCTCCAGGCATGTGAAAACCTAATACCTGTGCTTGACCTTTAGAGGAAGAGAGAAAAGTCTTGATACTACCCGCTTTAATCGCGTAGACAGATTTTAGCGGATCACCTCGTGAAAATAGTTTTTCTTTTTTTGCAATTTTTAGGGTTCTTTCTACAGAACCTTCGAATACGGACAATTCATCTGAAGTTAGTCCATGCGAAAAGCATATTTTTTTTAAATTACAGTGTGAGCAATTGTCCACATCTGTACTATTTTTTGCACTGCCTTTCTCTGCGATATTTTGGATTGTAGTAGCCATCGCCACAGGTTATTAACTTTTATGATAAATATCAAGCAATATCGTTGATTTTTAGATTTACCGTTTGTCTAAGAACTCAAAGATACTCTTCATGGTTAAACTGTCGTTCAGAAGGTCATGTTAAGATGCGAATCACTAGCACTCGGGGGCTTGCGAAAGGTTCGCAGGTTGTTAATAAGAATAATAATTTTAAGAGTGTTAGTTTTTTTAACGGGCCTTGTGCCCGTTTTTTTATGCCCTATATTTGGTTAAATACTAAACAATATTGCTGCCTAGCTTAGCCTAGCTTACCTTTATAGAATTAAACTATTCCCTAGCGCATATATTTACCGTTTCTGTACTATCAAAGTCATTACCAGATAGTTGATTGGTGCCTGAATAGAAAGTAGCTCGTAGCGAGATCCACCAGAGCCTACTTTTCGTTCAGGCACTAATTAGTGGTACAGATAGCTCAAATTTTGCTGAATAGCTATAAAATATGCTCTAATTGACGCACAACCTTCAAGGGGAAATGTAATGGCAACAAAAAAAGGGGTATATCTATTACCCAATCTGTTAACAACAGCTGCACTATTTTGTGGCTTCTACGCCATACTTGCTGCTATGAATGGCACCTTTGAAATAGCCGCTATTGCGGTGTTTGTTGCCATGATACTGGATGGGCTTGATGGTCGTGTAGCACGTATGATTAATGCTCAAAGCGAATTTGGTGCAGAATACGACAGTCTTTCCGATCTGGTTTCTTTTGGCTTGGCTCCTGCCTTGATTGTCTATTTATGGGCATTGGTCTATATGAAAGATGTCAATATTGCCTGGGGGAGGTTAGGGTGGATGGCTAGCTTCATTTATGTTGCCTGTGCTGCCATTCGTCTGGCACGATTTAATACGCAATTAGGGTCAGGGGCTGATGAAAAACGTTATTTTACGGGCTTACCAAGCCCTTCTGCAGCCGCTGTCATGGTCGGCATGGTGTGGGTTTTTCATGATATGGATGTACACGGGAAGCTTATCCAGATTCCAGCATTGTTAATTACCGTTGGTACTGGGCTGTTAATGGTTAGTAATATTAAATTTCGCAGCTTTAAAGATTTAGATATCAAGAACAATGTACCGCATACTGCAGTATTAGTGATGGTACTTATTTTTGCTTTAACTGCAATTGATCCTCCTAAAGTGCTTTTCATTGCGTTCTTGCTATACACTCTCTCGGGGCCGGCAGCCTGGTTGTACAACAGAAGTCGAAAAACAAAAGAAAGCGCTTCGATCAAATGAGTATTGATAGTCTCTGGCGCAATCATTGAGATATAAATGAAGACTCAACATATTCTTTCATTAGAGAACAACCAACAGGGTCGTGACTTTGTTGTCGGCGACATTCATGGCATGTTCAATGTTTTTGACAAATTACTAGAGAAAGTGAAATTTAACCATGATATCGACAGGGTCATTAGCGTCGGTGATCTCATTGACCGTGGACCAGAATCACATCGTGTATTGGAGTATATAGACCAACCCTGGTTTTTTTCGATTATGGGTAATCATGAACAAATGTGTCTGGAAGCTGCAACCGATGATGCAACTTACCGGAATTGGGTTAATCGAAATGGTGGAGCCTGGTGGGACTCGGTAGACGAGCTTAAACAGCAAGCTATTCGAAAAGCATTTTCTGCCTTACCCACTGTTGCTGAAATAGCCACAGATAATGGTAAGATTGGTGTTGTTCACGCCGATATCAGTGCGCGAGTCGGTTGGCATGGTTTTACAAAAAATATTGCTGAAGATAAAAACTTACGCCATTTCGCGGTTTGGTCACGTGCACGTTTTGACCGCTATAAAGCTATTGGTGATAAAGAAAAGGTTCATGGCGTAAAGTTAGTGGTGGTTGGTCATACCCCTATCCCTGCATGTTTAGATGCTGGCAACGTACGTTTTATTGATACCGGTGCTGCTTTTACCGAGACTAAAGGCCTAGGCAAGCTGACCCTTATGCAAATACAGCCAGACATAAAAATATTTCAACAAAAAGCACATAAAAAGCGGAAATGGAGTTTTTCATAGCTTTTGGG
>CAZDMX010000359.1:0-3001 GCA_964506085.1 uncultured Thiothrix sp.
ACCCAGAGTAACCGGTGCCGCTCAAGTGCACCACACCCAGGGCACATGGCATTGGGACGTAGCATACACCCAAAAGGTAAAAACGTCCGGTAACTACGAGCACATAAAGGACAATAAAAGCGATTGCCACAATAATATAGCTGGCGTACGGCTGTCCGCATATTTTGGGCTAATTCGTAGATGTCGAGGGATTTGGTTATGTTTCGTAAAATTGTTTTAAACATATTCATCGAACACTCCTTTCACTCTTCCTTATTGTTTCTTCTAGGGCAACCAACACACCTTTCGCATATCTTTGAGGCGTAAAGATTTGAAGATATCGTTGATGCCTTTACACCTGCCCTGGCGGATTCATTGCCCTGTATATTTTTCTGGGTATATAAAGAATGATTTTCGGCAGATACAAGCCGAGATAAAGCAATGGTAAAAACACCTTAGTTAATGTATCTACAGATGGTGACTTGACTATAAAGAATAGTGATTTAATTGCATTAATCGGATTCTTGCCTATTCTCAACCGCCCATTTTGTTGGAACATAAAAGTAAAACCAATGATTGTTCTATGCAATAGTTTATTAGGGTATAGTATCCTAAAGTTTCGGAGAATATCTGGTACCAGACCCGCATCATCGTACTTCCAATCCTTACTATTCCCTTGAGTTACTAACACCTGATATTTGGGCAAATAATATCCATTCCCTCGAATAAGATTATATGCCACAAAAAATATAAATGGATAGATGTTTCGTAGGGAGCCGTCTTTATAATACGTTTCAGCTAGACCTTCCCTTTTCAATACAAGCCCGCTCAACTGGTGACCGTATTGAGCTAGCTTTAATGCCGCATAATCCCCTGATCTGAACTTCTTTTCTTTAAATTTCGCATTGCGTGCCGGGGCAATCGACCCATCCAAATACAACGCTGAGAAGCCCGGTATAACACAAGTCAGCTCGTTATCTTGGGCTATCAACTGTAAAACCCTCTCAATATAGTCATCAGGCAAATAGTCATCATCTCCCAAATACATGACGAATGGTGCGGTGGCCTTACGTAGCAAAAATAATGCATTCGCCTCTAATCCAACGTTATTATCTTGCTTGTAGGATATCAAATCCACGAAAAGTTGCTTCTTCAACCGATCAATTACTGCGGCTGTCTCATCACATGACGCGTTATCTGAGATGATAATAGATACTTTATTCCGCACCGATGCAGATTTAATTTGTGAAGAAATAAGCTCAAGATTTTTTTCAAGAAATGGCGCCCTATTATAAGTTGGAATTAAAATTTCTAACATTTATCTAACACTCCTAAACGAAACTAGTTCTGATAATTTTGCATGCTTAGCCGTTATATAAAACAACGGCAAGGAAAATAGGCCCAATAAGGCTAGTCCGAAACCTAAACAAACAAGATCAGAGAAATTGTCTGCAATCACTCTTACTAATGCACTGGTAGCAATAAATAATGCAGTCACCCCTAACATAACTAAGACATGTCTCAATATATCTGTTATCTTGCCGTTTAGAGCAAACTTATAAGTCACATAGAGAACGGCCGGACAAACTACAAAATTTGTTACAACATAGCTCAATGCAACAGCTACAATCCCAAATTCAACTGAAACAAGAAAACCGATAACATAAATAACAGAAGAAACTATGCCCATTTTAAAAAACAAGGCGGCTCGCCCCGTAGCCAGCAAAACACTGCCTGTCGTGGCTGTAGCTAACTGCAGTCCACTAACAATAACCAATATCTGAAAAACAGGAATACTACTCTCCCAATTTGGGCCAAACACGGTCATCACTATCTCTGATGCCCAAATAAACATAAACGCTGCTAGAAGAAAACTAATACCAAGGATTGGCTTCAGCACCTGGAGATAGGCATTGCGCATTCTTGGCAAGTCATCTTGGATACTTGAAAATACTGGATGCAACGTGCTATTGACAATACTAGTAATGAGCTGCATCGGCAGCATCATGAGTTTGTAAGCCAAGTCGTAAAGACCCAACTGAATTGCGTCTAAAAAACGACCAATCAGAAGCTTATCGGCATTACGCGCCCAGTAATTGACGCCATTAAAGCCAACGACATAACCCGAAAAGCCTAAAATCTGTCTCAATACTTGCACCTCAAATACAAATTGCGGTAACCAGCGATTGAACGCCAGCAAACCGATGAGCCGAATGATCATAGCAATGATAACCTGAAACACCAGGGCCCAGTAGCCAGCCCCTTCAAAGGCAAGAAAGATGGCCACAACACCGGAAAGCAGGGGCGACACAATCTCTATTGCGGCAACCTGTTTGAACCGCAGTGCCCGTCGCAACCGGCCGTCCGGCACAGAGCCCATACCCGCCAGCAACAGGGTGATACTCATCACCTGCACAACCAGGGCAAGACCCGGGAAAGCAAAAAAGGCTTCGATAAAGGGTGCGATTATTATGGTAAAAATCGCGAACGTCAAAGAAAGCAAAGTCACAAACCAGAAGGCCGTGGATAGTGCTTTATCATCCAATTCGCGCTTTTGAATCACGGTAGCACCGATTCCAGCTTCTGCCAATAGAGTGACAAACCCGGTGTACACTACTACCATCGCAAGAACGCCAAAGTCGGACGGGTCCAAAAGTCGAGCAAGCACAGCAGTGACGCCTAAGCTCACAGCAGACTGACTATAACGACCAACTGCAATCCAAAATGTACCGCCGATAAGTGCGCTGCGAATGTTTATATCTGTCATTTAGTGCTCGGTTTGGTTAAGTTTGTCTTGGAAGTCCACACATTTTGATTATCCTCAATCCAATACAGCATTTTCTCTACCCCCGTTAGAAGTATTACCTTTGGTTCCCAATGCAACAGATTCTTCGCTTTAGTAACATCGGCCACGAACACCTTCTGGTCACTCTGACGCTGCGGTATTTTCGTGTGGGCCAGTTGAACGTCCAGCAGCTCTTCCAACAGGGCGAACAATTCCAGCAAAGACAGGCTGTTTTTC